>CAZILN010000303.1:0-6091 GCA_964540005.1 uncultured Bacteroidaceae bacterium
TTCGTGGTATAATGAGTTCGTCCAGAATTATAATATAGCTTACGATTTTCAGCTGAACGATTCCTGGGCGCCCGAATTGGGAAGGACAGGGGCGGACCTATACCCGCATGTCCGGTATAATTACTATTCACCGAAAGGTCATTATTATGTCTGGGACTATTCCTACTTCAAACTGCAAAATGCCCAGGTTTCCTATACCTTCTCCGGCCCGTGGGTGAAATCGACGGGGACAGAACAGTTAAAGGTCTATGCCTCAATAAATAACCTCCTTATTTGGAATAAAATACTGGAAGACAGGGACAGGCCGATGGACATGAACAGCCAGTTTGAATACCCCCTTCTGAGAAGGTACAGTCTCGGACTAAACATTTCATTTTAAGAAGTTAAAACCATGAAGAGAATATCGAGTTTCATCATTTTGTGTTTCATTATATTGGCATCCGGCATGTGGTCATGCGAGGAGTACCTTGACAAGACACCCGACGCCGATGTTACGGAAAAAGATGTTTTCAGCAGTTATGAAAGTTTCCAGGGATTTGCCGACGTCCTGTATGGTTGCGTTGTGGATGTGAACAACCATGCACTGACCACGGGAAGTGAAAATGGTGACCTTTCCATTGCATGGCAGAGCTGGGCGTCTGCACGCAAGTTTGCAGAGGGAAATTACTGGGAGGTGCTGTACAGTTACTGGCAGTCAAATTACTGGGAGGAAAACGATCCGGGCACCTTCGGGCCACAGGGCGTCCCTTCCGGGATCTGGCCGTATAGCTGGAAAGGTATCCGGATTGCAAATACCTGCCTGGAGAAATTGCCTCTCCTACAGGGTACTGAAGAACAGAAGAGACTGATTGAGGGACAGGCCTATTTTTTCAGGGCTTACCTGCATTGGGAGATCGTGGTAAGGTGGGGAGGGATCCCCTATACTGATAAGGTTTATACTGCAGATGAAAACCTGTCCATTCCAAGACTCACGTTCCAGGGTACGGTTGAAAGGATTGTCGAGGATTTTGATAAAGCAGCCGCACTGTTGCCTGCCGATTGGGACCAGACGGAAGTGGGGGCTACCCGTACGGGATTTAATACGGGACGTGCCACCAAGGGTGCCGCCCTGGCTTATAAAGCCAAAGCCCTGCTGTTTGCCGGGAGCCCGCTAATGGTTCATGATGCAGGGGGCGCCTATACCTACGATGCCGATTATATGAAAAGGGCTGCCGAGGCGGCTTGGGAGGTTATTAAACTGGCCGATCAGGGGGTTTATGCACTGACCCCGTTTACAGAGTTTCAGGACCTGTTCGAAAGGACGGATGGCACGATCCCGTGGACCTCTGAAACCATCTGGGCAAAGATTCCCAACCAGTTCGGTTCGGGACAAATGAGGAACAGGCTTGGCAGGCTTTATGCACCGGCCAGGTTCGGTGGTAATGCTATCTGCGAGACACCCGTACAGAATTTTGTCGACAGGTTTGAAATGAGCAACGGACTGCCCATCGATGATCCGGGTTCAGGATATGATCCCAAGGATCCCTGGTCGGACAGGGATCCGAGGTTCAGACAATTCATTTATGTCGACGGGGATAATGCGGGATTAAATGCGCTGACGGTCCTCGCGCTCTACCAGGGAGGCCAGGACAAAGAAGACCCGGGTGTCCTGACATCATATATCTGTCATAAATACTGGCCAAAGGGAGTGAATCAGATTGATAACCTGTGGTCGCAGTTCACTTATACCACTCCGTTGATGAGGCTGGCAGATGTTTACCTGATGTACGCCGAGGCGGTAAACGAGGTTTCAGGTCCTTTCGGTACAGCCACGGGCGCCGGCATCACGGCTGTAGATGCTGTGAATATAGTCAGGGATCGTTCCGGAATGCCTGATGTGGATGCACAATTTACCGGCAGCAAGGATGCATTCAGGGGAAGGATTTGGAACGAAAGGAGCGTGGAATTATGTTTCGAGGGTTCCAGGTGGAATGATATGAGAAGATGGTATATTGCTCACCTTCCTGAATATAAGGTGCAGTACGACCTGGTTTTCGACCAGGGCCATACCTTTTTCAACAAGGTGGTTGTGTTTAACAGGGTCTTCGAACAGAAGCATTACTGGATGCCCTTCTATAAGGAACAGACACAATTATACCCGGAATGGCCGCAAAACCCGGGCTGGTAGTTGACATATAATTTATAAAGGATTGATCATGAGAAAGCTTTTTTCCGTAAGTAGTATCCTCATACTCTTAAGTAGTATATTCACGGACACAATCCATTCCCAGGTAACAAATGAGGGGCTGAAAACAATTACCATCAGTTCCAGGATAACTGACCAGGACGGGAATCCTGTTACCAACGCCACCATATACGGTAAGGAGGGAGCTTTAACTGTTACACCCGGAGATGATGGTACGTTTATGATTGATGTTCCCGCAGGCTCCATATTATTCATTGAAGCCGAAGGTTACGGTTCTGTGAAAATCGCGGCCAGCACGGAACATTTCCCGGAGCAGATAACCCTCGAATCCCAGGCATACCAGGCAAGTGATATGGATGAGGTAAATATTCCTTTCGGGATGATCAGGAAACGCTATACCACCGGGTCAGTAACCGTCCTGGACCCTGATGAACTATCCGGCTATGATGCCAACCAGGACATATATACTGCCCTGAACGGAAGGGTGCCGGGACTTTATGAAAATATTAACCTCTACGGGATGGGTGCGGCATTGCTGGTAGTTGACGGCATTCCCAGGCCGGTGACATCGCTTAACCTGGAAGAGATCGATCAGATCACCGTCCTTAAGGATCCCGTTTCGAGGCTTCTCTACGGGGCGAAGGCCGACCTGCCTGTCATCCTTTTTACTACCAAACACGGCGAGTCGTACAAGAGCAGGATGGATGTCAAATATGAAACGGGCATCATGACCCCTATCAGCTATCCTCAATACCTGGGAGCAGCTGACTACATGACCCTTTACAACGAGGCCCTCGGCAATGACGGATTGGCGCCAAAGTATGACAGTACCGCCATCGCCGCTACACGTAAAGGGGATAATTATGTCCTCTATCCTGATGAGGAGTACTTCAATGCAAACTACCTGAAGAAATTCAAGAATTATCACAGGCTGATCGCCGGGGCCTCAGGTGGGAACGACATTGCCAGGTATTACACCTACATGGGCTGGACTACACAGAATTCGATGCTGGCCCTGGGTGACGAGGAACGGAATAGCCGGATCAACCTCAGGGGCAGTTCGGATTGCCAGGTGAACAAATACATCCGCATGAGTGCTTCCGGTGTAGCTATATTTGATTTCAGCAACAACCTCAAAAACGGTGATTTCTGGGGAAATGCGTCCACCTTCCTTCCAAACCAGGCCCCGTTGCTGATCCCTGTGAACGATGAGGACCTTCTTGCCAACGCTTCCCTGATAAGGGGCCAGTACGTGCTGGGTGGCACGGGTATTTACCAGGATAATATCTATGGTGACGTGGTCATGGCCGGATACCGGAAAACCATGAACAGGATCATCCAGATTAATTCGGGACTGGATTTCGACATGAATTTCATCACACCCGGACTGACGGGAAAGGCTTACCTGACATTCGATATGCGCAATTATTATGAATCGCGCCAGCTGAATACCTACGCCGTTTATGAACCGGCTGTTTACATCGGTTCCGCAGGCCTGGACAGCCTGGGCCTGAACAAGATCGGCCTTGATGTAAAGCAGGGCACCGAATCACTCATTAATCCGGATATATACAGAAGGGTGGGACTCTTCGGAACGCTTAATTATCACAGGATTTTCAATTCCATACACGAGATCAGTTCCACGGCTGTGATGTACCGGCAGCAGTTGCGGCTGAACCAGCAGATCCATCCCGGCAAAGACCTTCATTTCGGAATGCAGGTAAATTACAGTTTCAGGAAGAAATATATCCTCCAGGCCGGAGGAGTGGTTCCTGCATCGCAAAAGCTTCCGGAAGCCAACCGCTATGCCTTCTCACCAGCGGTGGGCGCTGCATGGATTATCAGCGAGGAGGATTTCATGCCGGGTGACATGTTTGATTTCCTGAAAATGAGGTTCAACTGGGGGCTGATAAATACCGATGTAGGGATTGACCAGGAATACCTGTATCAAACCACCTATTCACAGGGCGCGAACTTCAGTTATGATAACGGGATTGTCCAGAACCGGATCCGGAACTTCTCTACCCTTGCCAATCCGGCACTGGACTGGGTAAAGAGGAGGGAGACTTCAACAGGGTTTGAAGCCCTTATCCTTGACCGGTCCCTGCAACTGGAAGCAACCTGGTTCAGGTCCCTTCTTTTCGATGAGATAACAACCAGGAATAATTTTTACCCAAGCCTGATGGGGAGTACACTGGCTTATGAGAATTATGAGAGCCACCTTGATCAGGGAGTGGAATTAGGGATTACCTACCACAAAGATTTAAATGAGGTAAATATTTCTGTAGGCTCCAACCTGGTGTATTCCGTACCGAAGGTCGTCAAGCTTGATGAACCCGACTATGAATATGATTACCTCGTGAGAACGGGTAAGCCCACCGATGCTATTTTCGGGTGGGTTGATGAAGGCTTGTTTGCCGACCAGGATGATATCGACAACCATGCTGTGCAGACCTTCGGGACAACCCACCCCGGCGACATCAAATACAAGGACCTGAACGATGATCATGTGATCGATGACAATGATGTTAAGATGATTGGCTATTCGGCCCCCAGGTTACAGTATGCCTTACACTGCAACATCCGGTACAAATTGTTTGAGCTGTTCATGATTGGCACCGGTCAGGCAGGACAGAGCACGCTGTTCAATAATCCTTATTACTGGGTTTATGGGGAAAGGAAATATTCGGAACTTGTGATGGGAAGATGGACACCGGAAACTGCTGCTACCGCAACATATCCGAGGCTGTCCTCGACCAGCAATTCAAATAATTTCAGGAGTTCAACCTACTGGATGGAGAAAGACAACTGGTTCACTTTGCAACGGGTGCAGCTGACAATGAACCTTCCCGAAAGAATAACCGGCAGCAATTTTATATCGGGACTGCAGATTTACCTGCGTGGCTCCAACCTGATGACGCTTTCCAATATAAGGGATAAGAAGGAATTGAATATAGGGACCGAACCCCAGTTCAGGACCTTTGCAGCCGGACTAAATGTTACATTTTAATCAAGAAAGGATAACACCATGAAAAAATATATTCATCCGATATTGATTGCTGGTATTCTGATTGGTGGACTGGTATCGTGTGAAAAGTTCCTTGAATACGAACAGGACAACACCCTTTCGGAAGAGGAAATGTTGGGAGATCCCTCATTTTATGAAGGCCTCCTGTTGCATGCCTATAGCGGTATGCCCGGTAGTAATAACTTCAACAGCGACATCGCCACAGATGATGCAGTCACCAACAACAAGGAATCTTCTTTTCTGAAAATGGCTACAGGTGAATGGAAATCAACCTTTTATCCCCTGGCAACATGGGAACAGGCCTATGATGAAATTGCCTATATCAATGCGTTCCTGGAAGATATGGACAGGGTTACATGGTCGTGGGAAAGCGAAGAGGGAAATATGAATTTTGCCAAACGGCTCAAGGGTGAAGCATACGGGTTAAGAGCCTGGTGGATGGCCAGGATACTGGAATATCATGCAGGGAAATCAACCGGTGATGTTCTGCTCGGTTTCTCGGTCGTGACAGAGGTTCTGACAATAGATGACGACTATAAGCTGCCCAGGGATCCCTATTCCGGGTGTGTGGCCCAGATCCTTTCCGATATCGATACGGCGGTCAAATACCTGCCGCAGGAATACCAGGATATCTCCGGGGATCCCATATACAACAGTACTTTTGGAAAAAGATACCAGAACAGGATGTCCGGACTGGCAGCACTTGCCCTGAAATCCCGGGTTACCCTGTTTGCAGCAAGCCCGGCATACAGCAGCCTTTCCTGGGAAGATGCTGCTGTTGCGGCAGGGGAGATCATCAGGGATAACGGCGGGCTCAATGCCATCTCGGGAACGGGACTGGCATTCTATAAAAATTACCAGGACCCCGAAATAATCTG
>CAZILN010000304.1:0-9046 GCA_964540005.1 uncultured Bacteroidaceae bacterium
AAGGAAAGAATGAAACTATTTTACAGAAAACTGGGATCCGGTCCGGTCATGATCATTTTACACGGACTCTATGGTATGTCTGATAACTGGCATACGGTAGCCAAAGCCCTCTCGGAACATTTCGAGGTTTGGCTGCCGGACTGGAGGAACCATGGCCACTCCCCTCATGATCCGGTCCATGACTTTGAATCCCTTAAAACGGACCTTCTTGAATTCATGGATGAACATAAGATCGGGAAGGCCATCCTCGCCGGCCATTCCATGGGGGGCAAGGCCATCATGCATTTTGCAGAAGATCATCCCGATCGCATCAATGCACTTATAGTAATTGACATCTCACCCAGGGCATATACCGGCGCGGACCGCAGCTCTGACCACAGCCCTGATCATGCTACGATCATCGAGGGCATGATGAGTGTCGATATAGAGGGGGTGAAAACCCGTCAGGAAATTGAAACGCAATTGTCCTGGTCCATAAGCTCATCAAGGATCAGGAAATTCCTGCTCAAGAATGTGGAAAAGGATGAAAACGGGCAGTTCCGCTGGAAGCTGAACCTGAGGACCCTTCTCGTCAACCTGCCCGGACTCTTCGGGGGAATGGACGAAAGCAGGTATACGGGCGGCAGGGGTATTACCGGGTTTCCCGTGCTTTTTGTCAAAGGGGAAAAATCCGGGTACATCAGCATTGATGATTATGCACTTATTAAAAAGATCTTTCCTGAAGCCGAGATCAATACCATACCAAATTCGGGGCACTGGCTGCATGCCGAGCAACCGGAGCTCCTGGTAAAAACCATTAAGTATTTCCTGAAAGTGGAGTAAGCAAGTTGTGATTACTGACTGAGCATTTCGCTGATAAGGGATGCCAGCTTGTCGATGGCCTCCTGGTTCTTCCCGCCACTGGGAATGATACTGTCGGCGTATTCTTTTGAAGGTTCTACATACCGGTAGTGCATGGGTTTTACTGTGATCTCATACCTTTCAAGCACCTGATCTGCAGTCCGTCCCCTTTCTTCCATATCTCTTTTTATAATCCTTTCCAGCCGGTCATCGGGACGGGCATCCACGTATACCTTGATGTCGATAAGTTCTCTCAGCTCCGGATGGGCCAGGATCAGTATCCCCTCGAGGATGATCACATCAGCCGGTCGAACGGTGAGAGTTTCCGGAGACCTGGTACAGCTTATGTAGGAATACCTGGGCTGTTCAATTGCCTGTCCCGTTTTCAACAGCTTCAGCTGATGAATAAGAAGGTCGAAATCCACAGAATCCGGGTGGTCAAAATTAATGTCAGGCCTCTTTTCAGCCGGAACATGGGAGTTGTCCTTATAATAGGCATCCTGAGGGATCCGGATCACCCTGCCCCGGGGCATCTGCTGAATGATCCTGCTGACCAGGGTGGTTTTCCCGGAACCCGTCCCTCCTGCTATTCCTACAAGTACCATTTCAAATGATAGTTTTTATATCTAATTTTGTCCCGGCGAATAAACAATTAAAATAGCAAAAAAAATGATCAGGCATATCGTCATGTTTAAAATAAAAGAATTTGAACCACCTGGTAAAAAAGAGGAAATAATCAGGCAACTTAAAGAACAGCTGGAAGCGCTGAGCCTGAAAATTCCTGTGATCAGGTTTATCAATACAGCATTGAACATCAATAATTCACCCAATGGCTTCGACCTGGTGCTGGAGACGGAATTTGATGATCCGCAGGCCCTGGAAACTTACCGGGTGCACCCCGAACATAAGAAGGTGGTGGAATTCATCAAACCCTATAAGCTGCAATCCGCTTCTGTTGACTATGAAATCTGAACCCCACCCCATCGGATCGATCGATCCGATGGGGTAACACTAATACAATGAGTAAACTCTATCCCTTAAAATTCGAACCCATCCTCAAGGATAAGATATGGGGAGGGTCCAGGCTCAGGGATGTCCTCCGAAAAGCTTCAGCTTCCTCAAGCTGCGGCGAGAGCTGGGAGATATCCGGAGTGCAGGATAATATATCAGTGGTTTCCAACGGGTACCTGGCAGGCAATGAATTACAGGACCTCGTAGAAGTATATATGGGCGACCTTGTCGGAGACTATATCTATGAAAAATCCGGGATTGAATTCCCTCTGCTGGTAAAATTCATTGACGCCAATGATAATCTGTCAATACAGGTCCACCCCGATGATGTACTGGCAGAGCAACGCCACCAGGCCTTAGGGAAAACAGAGATGTGGTATATAGTAGAATCCGATCCCGGGGCCCGGCTGATCTCGGGATTTAACCGGGAACTGAATGAGAAGGTTTACCTTGAGCACCTGGAAAATAAAACCCTTCCGGAAATCCTGAACTTCGAGGAAACTGCACCGGGAGACGTCTTTTTTGTACCTGCAGGTCGCGTCCATGCCATTGGTCCGGGCATACTCCTGGCCGAGATACAGCAGACCTCGGATATCACCTATCGTATATATGACTGGGACAGGCTGGATAAGGAGGGTAAAGGCAGGGAACTGCATACCGACCTGGCACTGAAAGCCATAGATTACAAACATTATGAAAGTTACCGGACACAGTATGAGCCGGTACTTAACCGGACATCACTGATTGCCGATTGCCCGTACTTCACCACAAATGTCCTGCAATTCGACCGGAATGTTGAAAAGGATCTTAATTTTATTGATTCTTTTGTGATATACATGTGCCTGGAGGGTAATTTTGATCTTCGCTATACGGATAATGAATCCATAAATATTTCTGCAGGAGAGACCGTACTGGTACCTGCGGTAATAAAAAACATGGAATTGATCCCCGGGGAAACCTCCAGGATACTGGAAGTATTTATAAAAACTTCAGTCAGTAACTAATCAGGCAGCAAATGGTTGAGCTGTTAAAAAATGCAAGCTTTCTTAAAAGCAGTCCGAACCTGAAAAGCTGTCCCAAACCGCTCTATCCTGAATTTGCCTTTGCAGGACGGTCCAATGTGGGTAAATCATCGCTTATAAATTACCTCTGCAACCGGAAAAAGCTGGCCAAAACATCGGTCACTCCAGGCAAGACCATTCTTATCAATCATTACCTGATCAATGATGATTTTTATTTTGTCGACCTGCCGGGTTACGGTTTTGCGCGGACCGGTAAGGCCGAGAGGGAAAGGATACTGAAACTGATCTTCCATTACCTGAGGAAAAGGGAAACCCTGACATGCCTGTTCCTGCTGATCGATTCAAGGATGGATCCCCAGGATAACGATAAACTGGTCATAAACTGGCTGGGAGAAGCCGGTGTGCCGTTTGCTATGGTGTTCACCAAGACCGACAAGCTTCCAAAGATCCGGCTTGAAAAAAAACTTGCAGCTTACAGGGATGAATTAATGGCATCATGGGAAGACCTGCCGCCCTTTTTCCTGACCTCATCCCTGAAAAAGACAGGCAGGGACGAAATACTTGAATTCATTAATCTCAACCTTAAGAATTGAAGTTTAATGACCTCAATAATTGACTCTCCTCGCAGCAAGCTGCGAGGAACCATTGATTAATTGTATATTTATATTGTGCTCGCTAACCCCGCCGCAAGCAGCGGGGAATTAGCTCGCGTAATTCATAATTTTTTGTGTAAGTTTACATTCAAATAATATAACTGTGATGCAGATGAATTCAACATCCCCGATTAAGTTCTTTGCTGGTACCCAGTCAATTTACCTGGCTGAAAAAATTGCCAAATCTTACGGGGCCGAGCTTGGAAAAACCAGGGTGCTTAAATTCAGTGATGGAGAATTTCAGCCCTATTATGAAGAATCAGTCAGGGGATGTACCGTTTTTATTATCCAGTCCACTTTTCCTCCGGCTGATAACCTCATGGAACTCCTCCTGCTTATCGATGCCGCAAAACGGGCCTCTGCATACAAAGTGGTTGCCGTAATGCCTTATTTCGGTTTTGCCCGGCAGGACCGCAAAGATAAACCCCGTGCCTCAATCGGGGCCAAACTGGTGGCCAACCTCCTCTCCGCTGCCGGTGTGGACCGTATCATGACCATGGACCTGCATGCCGATCAGATACAGGGATTTTTTGATGTCCCGGTAGACCACATTTATGCCTCTGCCCTTTTTGTACCTTATCTTAAGAGCCTGAATATGACCAATATGGTTATCGCTGCGCCCGATATGGGCGGTACCAAAAGAGCCAATGCCTATTCCCGTTTCCTGAATACTGAAATGGCCATCTGCTACAAGCTCAGGAAGCAGGCCAATGTAGTTGAGGATATCAAGGTTATCGGGAATATTGAAGGGAAAGACATGGTGATCCTTGATGATATGATAGATACGGCAGGGACCCTTACCTTTGCGGCTGACATGATGATGGAGGAGGGAGCCCGGTCTGTCAGGGCATGTGCCACACACCCGGTCGTATCCGGACCGGCATACGAAAGGATAGAAAAATCGGCCCTGCTGGAAGTTGTGGTTACCGATACAATTCCCCTGCCCAGGGAAAGTAAAAAGATCAAGGTACTGACCGTTGCTGATCTTTTTGCCGATGTGATAAACAAAGTCTACAATTATCAGTCGATAAGTACCAATTTTATCCAATAAGTATTATATTTGCGTCTCTTTTTTACGGGATATTCTCATAAACAATTGTGCCATGGGGAATTAGCACAGTTAATTCTGAGTAACACAATAATAATTGTTTAAATAAAGTAACATGCAAAGTTTTGATATTAAAGGCTCCGTCAGGGAAAAAACCGGGAAGAAATATTCCAGTTTCCTGAGAAAGCAAGGAATGGTGCCATGCGTATTGTATGGAGGTGAAAAAAACATCCACTTCTATGCAGCTGAAAAGGGATTCAAGAACCTTATTTTTACTCCGAAAGTATTCCTTATCAATCTGGACCTTGACGGAGAACGATATGAGGCCGTCATCCAGGATGTCCAGTATCACCCTGTAAGCGATGCCATTATCCATATGGATTTTAAACAGGTATTCAGCGACAAGGAAGTTATAATGAATGTACCCTTGCAGCTTGCGGGTGCCAGTGTCGGATTACTGGCAGGCGGCAAGTTAAGGCAGAGAAGACGTCACCTGAGGGTAAAGGGACTGATCACCCATATACCTGAATTCCTTGAGGTAGATATTACCGGTGTTAATATCGGTGAGTTCATTAAGATCCAGGACCTGTCCTTTGACAACCTGGAAATGCTTGATCCCCCGAGGGCCATGGTCGCCGGTGTTGTTTCATCCAGGCTGATTGCCAAAGGTATGATGGAAGCTGAAGCCGGAGTGACTGAAGAGGAACTTGAAGGAGAAGAACTTGAAGGAGAAGAAGGAGCAGCTGAAGGAGGAGAAGGTACTGAAGGTGGTGCCAAAGGAGGAGCTGAAGGTGGTGCCAAAGGAGGAGCTGAAGGTGGTGCCAAAGGAGGAGCTGAAGGTGGTGCTAAAGGAGGAGCTGAAGGTGGTGCTAAAGGTGGTGCTAAAGGTGGTTATAAAGATTACGAATCAAAAGACTGATAAACCCCTTATCTGTTGAAATATCTTATTGCCGGACTGGGCAATATGGGTGATCAGTACGCTCATACCCGGCATAATATAGGTTTCATGATAGTGGATGAACTGGCAGCTTCATCCAAAACTGCATTCGAGGACAAACGATACGGAATGATTGCCCGGATGCAGCTGAAAGGCAGGTCTTTTATCCTGCTGAAACCTTCCACATTTGTAAATCTTAGCGGACGGGCTGTGCATTACTGGCTCAAAAAGGAAAAACTGGACGAATCCTCCCTGCTGGTAGTCGCAGATGATATTTCCCTGCCCTTCGGAACCCTCAGAATGAGAGCCCGGGGGGGTGATGCCGGGCATAACGGACTGTCCCATATCAGCCAGATCCTCGGAACCCGGGAATATGCCAGGATGCGCTTCGGAATTGGCAGCGAATTCATGCAAGGAGGACAGGTAAATTATGTTCTGGGGGAATGGGCGGAAGAAGAACAGGAACTGCTGCCGGAGCGGATAAAAAAAGGCTGCGAAATGATACTCAGCTTCGGAATGGCCGGTGTGGACAAGACCATGAACCGGTACAACAAGCGCAGATAATCTCAATCCCCCGTTAAAGAAATGTTAAAGCTGCAGTCCCTGTCTGCATAAACTTTATCTTTGATCACGGAATCCGCGGTGCATGAAAAAATCTACCATCAAACTTATAATTATTTTCTCTGCAGTCTCCCTGCTCGGACTGGTGATCACACAGTTGTTCTGGGTAGTAAAAGCCATAGATATTGCCGAATCACAGCACGAACACAGGGGCGATATGGCTCTCGAGGATGTGCTTACAGAAATGATCACCAGCAATGATACTTCCATCCATTTTGCTCCCACACCGTATGGAGAACCAAGCATTCAGACTCATACTACATTTTTCGAAGTCATCGATACTGTCCTGCTCGACCGCTTAATGACCAAATACATCGATTACCACATGCTGAATGAGGACTATTACTATGCCATCGTAAAGACAAAAGACAACTCCATACTGTATGCCTCTGATCCCGATATAGAGAAATACAGGACCAGGCATCCCAACAAGGCCTGTCTTTCCTGCCTGTGGAAAGATGAATATTTCCACCTGGAGCTGTATTTCCCGTCACAGCGCCAGCAGACCGTCCTGGAAATGTCTATGTGGCTGGGGTTATCCGGGATATTTATCATTATTGTTATATTGTCCTTTGCCTTTACCATATCAGCCATCCTCAAACAGAAAAAGATATCCGAGATCAAGAATGATTTTATCAATAATATGACCCATGAGTTCAAAACCCCCATCTCAACCATATCGCTTGCTGCGGAAGTCCTGACCAACACCGACCCTGCTTCTTCGGCCGAACGCATCCGGAAATACTCCCGGATCATTTATGATGAGAACCTCCGCATGCGAAACCAGGTGGAACGGGTGCTCCAGGTGGCCCTGCTGGATAAGGGGGAGTTCAAACTGAAAAAGACCGAGTTTGACCTGCACCGGTTATTGCAGGATGCCGTTCAGAACCTTTGTTTAGAAAAATGTGAGGAGCAGACAAGCGTCAATTACCATCTGAATGCCGAAAATCATATGGTGTCTGCCGACAGCATGCATATCACCAACATCATAGTCAACCTGGTTGAAAATGCCATTAAATATTCCAACGGAAATACTTTAATCGATATCGGGACTGAAAATACCGACCACAATATTATGTTCTCGGTGGAGGATAACAGCATCGGTATGAGCCAGGAGACACTCAAATACATCTTCGATAAATTCTACAGGGTTCCCACGGGCAATATCCATGATGTAAAAGGCTTCGGCCTTGGACTGTATTATGTGAAAAACATAGTGGAAGCACACGGGGGAGAGATCAGTGTCACAAGTGAATTAAACAAGGGTTCACGGTTTGAAGTTTACCTTCCTCTTGTAACAGCCTGAGAAATTTCTTAAATTAGTTCATAATTTGTAAGGCTGTCCACCAAATGAAAAAGAAAACGAAAGCCAATATCCTCCTGGTCGAAGATGACAAGAACCTTGGTTTTGTACTGAATGACTTCCTCAGCATGTCGGGATACCATGTCGAACATGCAGAAAACGGCGAACAGGGATTTGAAGTTTTTAAAAACGGGAAGTTTGATCTCTGCATACTCGATGTTATGATGCCCGTTAAGGATGGATTCACCCTGGCCCAGGATATCCGGACCATAAATGAAAATGTCCCGATAATCTTCCTGACGGCCAAAACGCTTAGTGAGGATAAGATCAAGGGATTTAAAATAGGTGCAGATGATTACATTACCAAACCCTTCAGTACCGAGGAACTGAATCTTCGTATAGATGCCATTTTGCGCCGTACACGCTTGTCAATGCTCACTGCCGACACATCCGCCACATATGAGATCGGAAATTATAGTTTTGATTACTCCAACCAGCTCTTAAAGGGTCCGGATACAGAACGCCGGCTTACCAAAAAGGAGGCCGAAGTATTGCGCCTGCTATGCATCAATAAAAACAAGATACTGCGCAGGGAGATCGCGCTGAAGCTGATCTGGGGAGAGGATGACTATTTCATGGGCAGAAGCATGGACGTATATATAACCAAGCTTCGCAAATTCCTTTCAAACGATCCACGGGTCAATATTACCAACATACACCGCACCGGGTTCATGCTTGAAATCAAAGAATAGGTAAGTCCAGGCAGGACAAATAATTCACATGCATTAATTCTCAGGAAAAGTGCTCACAGATAAAGATATACGAATAGATAAATGGCTTTGGGCCGTCAGGATCTATAAGACCAGGAGCTCCGCTTCTGAAGCATGCCGCAGGGGGAAAGTACTTATTAATGATGTCCCGGTCAAACCCAGCCGTACAATCAGGATCAATGATGTAGTCAATGTGAGGCGGCCACCCGTGGTTTATTCTTACCGGGTATTGGGACTGCTGGGCAAGCGATTGTCTGCCAGGCTGGTGACGGAATATGCAGAGAATATCACCCCTGAATCGGAGATGGAAAAGCTGAAGATGAGAGCCGATTTCTATGTCCATCGTGACAAGGGAGCCGGACGGCCAACCAAAAAAGAACGCAGGAGCATGGACCGTGTCAGGAGCCGGCTCAAACATTGACAAGGAGGATAAACACCCGGGAAATATGATTATTGCACGAGCGAAGGAAAAGGAGAACATTGCCGAATACATGCTGTATATGTGGCAGATAGAGGATCTTATCAGGGCATCGAAGTTCGAGATAGATGTTATCGACAGTAATGTTATAATGAAGTTTGATCTTCCTTCAGAGACCCTAAATGAGATGAGGAACTGGTACCAGGACCTAATCAACGGTATGCTGTCAGAAGGCCTCAGGGGCAGGGGCCATCTGTCTTTCCTGCAAGTATTGATGGACCGCCTTACCAGCCTGCATCTCGAGCTTATGGAAAATGATGAAGAGATCAGGTACCAGGAGCTGTACCACCTTGCCACAGAGAATATCACCACCTTCATTGCCCGGTCAGGCAAGTCTTACAAGTCAGAAATTGAAGCCTGTTT
>CAZILN010000305.1:0-5455 GCA_964540005.1 uncultured Bacteroidaceae bacterium
GTCCTGGTTGAACCGCTATGACAAAGACAGGTTCATTCTCAGTGCCGATGTCAGGAAGGCTAAGGTTGCATACAATGCATGGCAGGACGACTCGGGTATTGATATTATGGAATTCATTGGATCCTATTCAGAGATGGGTATAATAAAGGTAGCTTGTACTGATATACACCCCGATGGACTGCTGAAAGGCCCTTCGGCGGATCTTTATGCGGAATTATCAGAGAGGTTCAGCGAGCTGTATCTGATAGCAAGCGGGGGCGTATCGGACATGGAGGATATTTACAGACTGGAAAACACCGGTGTTGATGCAGTGATTATCGGTAAGGCACTTTATGAAATCCCCGGATTCATTGAGCAACTATCCAAATACAATAATTAGATGCTGGCGAAGAGGATCATTCCCTGCCTTGATATCAGGGACGGACAAACGGTAAAAGGCATTAATTTCCTGAATATAAGGGAAGTGGGTGACCCTGTGGAGATGGGTGCCCGGTATGCCGGTGAGGGAGCGGATGAGCTGGTATACCTGGATATTACGGCTACTCATGAGGGACGAAAGTTGTTTCTGGACTTGGTTCAGAGGATTGCAAGGCATATAAACATTCCATTTACTGTGGGCGGCGGTATTTCCGAGCTGTCGGATGTGGATCCCATGCTGTCGGCAGGCGCCGATAAGATCACAATTAATTCGGCGGCCGTCAGGACTCCAGGCCTGATAGGATCAATTGCCTCCCGGTATGGCAGCCAGTTCGTTGTAGTAGCCATAGACGCCCGTTTTATTGATGATGACTGGTATGTTTATCTCAACGGGGGGAGGATCAGGACAGAGCGTAAATTGTATGAATGGGCCCTGGAAGCCCAGGACAGGGGTGCAGGAGAGATACTGTTTACATCGATGAACCATGATGGTACCAAAGATGGTTATGCCTGTGAACCTACAGCCTGGCTGTCAGGCCATCTCAGGATACCGGTAATAGCATCGGGAGGGGCAGGCACTATGGAGCATTTCAAGGAGGTTTTCTCATCTGGACAGGCTGATGCTGCACTTGCTGCATCGATCTTTCATTTCGGGGAGATAGGGATCCGGGAACTAAAAACATACCTGTCCGGGCAGGCAGTCAGCGTCAGGATATAAAAAAGCACTAAACTCAAAACTAACTATTATGCCCGATTTCAGTAAACTTCAGGGATTGTTACCAGCCATTATCCAGGATGTCCGGACCAACAGGGTGCTTATGCTGGGATTTATGAATGAGGCAGCGCTTCAGCAGACACGAGATACCGGGCTGGTTACTTTTTATTCTCGTACAAGGCAAAAATTATGGACCAAAGGAGAGGAGAGCGGAAACCACCTTCATGTTGTGGAAATACATGAAGATTGCGACCAGGATACCTTGCTGATACGTGCAAGGCCATCCGGACCGACATGTCATACCGGGTCATACTCCTGTTTTGCATCGGATAAAACTGACAGCCTGGATTTTCTGGTGTACCTGCAGGAATTTCTCCGGAAGAGAAAGGAAGAGATGCCTGAAGGTTCATATACCACAAGGCTTTTCAGCGAGGGCATTAATAAAATTGCCCAGAAGGTGGGTGAGGAGGCCGTGGAGCTGGTTATTGAATCCAAGGATAATGACAGTACTAAATTCCTGGATGAAGCAGCTGATCTGATATACCACCTGCTGGTACTCTTACTGGAGAAAGGATGTTCGCTTCAGGATGTTATCAGGGTACTGGAAAGCAGGCATTAATAGCTTAGCATCAGAGGATCAGGCATCAGCACTGTACACCCATAACAAGGATGTCGTCAACTTTTTCCGCCGAACTGATCTGTATAGCCATCTCATTTAAGCTCTACAAACTCTCAATGGTTTGCCTGATGATCCTTCCTGCTTCAGTTAGTTCTTCCTCCGAGATAACCAGGGGAGGAGCAAACCTGATAATATGATCATGGGTAGGCTTTGCCAGCAGTCCGTTATCTTTAAGGGCCAGGCAGACATCCCAGGCCGTCTTTCCGTCTTTGGGCCTTATTACTATGGCATTAAGCAGTCCCTTGCCCCTGATGCTCTCTATCATCCCTGACCGGATCTCACCCAGGGCAGCACGGAACATAACACCTAACTTTTCGGCACGTTCTGCAAGGTTTTCATTGCGGATGACCTCCAGGGCAGCAATGGCCACCCGGGCAGCAATGGGATTACCGCCGAAAGTGGATCCGTGTTCACCGGGTTTGATGCACAGCATAATGTCATCATCTGCCAATACGGCAGAAACAGGGTAGACGCCTCCTGAAAGGGCCTTACCCAGGATCAGGATATCAGGCCTGACGCCCTCATGATCACAGGCAAGCATTTTTCCAGTACGGCCTATACCGGTCTGAACTTCGTCCGCTATAAACAGTACATTTTTGTCCCGGCACAACTGCCAGGCCTTGCTCAGGTACCCTTCATCAGGGACAAATACCCCGGCCTCCCCCTGAATAGGTTCGACCAGGAAACCGGCTACATTGGGATCCTCCAGCTCTTTTTCCAGGGCAGGTATGTCGTTATAGGGGATCTTGACAAATCCGGGTGTAAAGGGACCGAAACCGTTGTACGAATCCGGGTCCGTGGACATGGAAATAACAGTTATGGTACGCCCGTGGAAATTATCCCTGCAGACGATGATCTTTGCCTGGTTCTCAGCTATGCCTTTTTTTGTATAGGCCCACTTTCTGCATAGTTTAAGAGCCGTTTCATCCCCTTCGGCACCTGTATTCATAGGCAAGACCTTGTCATAGCCGAAAAGCCCGGTAATATACTGTTCAAACTCACCCAGGGTGCTGGTATAGAAAGCCCTGCTGGTAAGTGTCAGTTTTTCAGCCTGCTCGGTAAGGGCTGCAATGATTTTGGGATGGCAGTGTCCCTGGTTAACTGCCGAATAGGCTGAAAGAAAATCAAAATATTTCTTTCCTTCCACGTCCCATACGAAAACTCCCTGTCCTTTGTCAAGAACAACCGGAAGGGGATGATAATTATGGGCTCCGTAGGTATCTTCCTTTATGATGTAATCCTGGGTTGTCATGTGCACTTCTTTCGGTGTGCCTCAAAAATAAGGAAATTTACATCAAAAACGTGCAGTAAGCCGGAGATTAAATCTTCGGGATGTCAGGTAATTGGGCACGGCGAATTGTCCGGGTACATTATCCTGGTTGGAAACAGTCTTAACCCACAGGTATGAAATGGTATTATTTACCCCCAGGAGGTTGAATATCTCACCACTCAGCCAGATACTCCTGAAATGCCTGAAAGGATTTCTTTCTGAAAGCTGGCTGTCCTGTTTCTTCAGTACCTTGGAAAAACCTATGTCCACCCTCTTGTAGGAAGGCATGCGGAAAACAAGATCGTACCTGTCCTGGTGCGGCGGACTAAAAGGAAGTTTACTTCCATACAGGAAATTCAGGTTGACTTTATATTCGGGATTGTTGGGAAGGTAGTCCTGGAAAAACAGTCCGAAATTCAGGATCTGGTCAGTAGGCCTGGGATAATATCCCGGCTCGATCCAGTCTCCCGATTCATCAATGTAAAAATCCCCTTCAATATCCTCCCGGGTCCTCATTATGCTCAGGCTGGCCCAGGATTCGGCATCCTCTACAAATTCACCGTTGATCTTGAACTCAATTCCCGTTGCATACCCCCCGGCAATATTCTCTGCTGCATATTGTATTCTTACGTTATCCACCTTATAGGGTATGAGCTCATACAGATGCTTGTAATATATTTCGGAGGTGAAAACAAAGGGTCTTCCCCAGGCCATAAAGTTATAATCCCCACCCACAACAAAATGTATTGACTTCTGGGCCCTGGCTTCAGGATTAATGGAGCCATCCATGTACCGGAGTTCCTTGTAAAAAGGGGGCTGATGATAGGCGCCTGCGGAGAACCGAAGCATAATGTCTTTATCCCATGATGGTTTCACCGAGAAGGTAAACCGGGGGGAGATCAGGAGCTGTCCGTTGTAGTCCCAGTAATTAGCCCGGATACCCCCGCTGAAATAATATGAGTTGAGCCAGCCTGTTATGCTGTAGTTTCCCTGTATAAAACCGGTCATCCTGTTGCTACGGATAAGGTTGTCGGACCGGGTTATGGAAGCCAGCTGAACCCGCTGATCACTGTATGGTATTGAATACCCGGCCGAATCAATCATCTCCCACTCACTGAGCCGGTCATCTATATACTCGTACTGATACCTGGCTCCCCATTTCAGCTGTGCATTATCGGAAAACCAGGTCCCGATATGGCTGGTGGAATACACCAGGGCATTCAGCTTATTGCGCGCATGATTCAGAAAGGTGCCTATCCCGATATTGAGGATGCTGTCGCCGAATGTCTCCGATAACAGGTTGTTATCAAGCTCGTTTATAAGGTATTGTCCCTGAATATCAAAATTCTCTTCCTCGATGCTGCTGAATCCTGAATTGATGAATTTTAGCGAGAGGTCGTCAGTAGGGCGGTAATGAAAACTGAGCGCTCCCAGGTAGGTATTGAACCTGTCCTGTTCCTGTCCGTCATAATAGATCACGAGATTCAGGGGATTCTGGATGGTTCCGAAATCAGTGCTCCTGTTTTCAGGTATGAACTTATAGGAGTTACTGGCTGCATTGCCAAGGAAGCTGAATTCAATTTTGTCGGATAACTGGTAGGTGATGTAGGTCTGATAGTCATAAAAATTGGGCAGATATTCCCCCCTTGTTTCGAGCGATGATAGCAAATACTGGGTGGTTTTGTACCTGAACCCGGAATTATGGGTCAGGCGCCCGTTCCTGCCAGCGTCTTCGAGGTGCACTGAGGCCCCGAGCAGGTTCATATCGACGGATCCTGCAAATTCAGAAGGCCTGTGATAGGTGATATCAAGTACTGAAGACATTTTATCGCCGTAGCTGGCATCGAATCCCCCGGCAGAGAATTTCACCGAAGAGACCATCTCGGAATTGATAAAACTCATGCCTTCCTGCTGGCCGGAGCGTATGAGGAAGGGCCGGTATATCTCAATGTCATTGACATAAACCAGGTTCTCATCAAAATTGCCACCCCTTACAGAATACTGGGAACTCAGCTCGTTGCCCGAAGCTACACCGGGCAGGGTCTTCAGCAGGGCCTCAACCGATCCGCCTGCTCCCGGTATCAGGTGCAGGGTCTTGATATTAATGCGGCTGAGGGTGGTGCTTCTGTCAGCTTCTTCACGAATGGATACTTCATCAAGGTTTTGAATGGCCACCTCCAGCTGTACATCCAGGCTTACCTGCTCATTGACTGTCAGGGTGATCTTTTTTGTGAGGCTCCGGTACCCGATGCATGATATGACAAGGCTGATCTCCTCGTTGGCCGGCACTTCCAGCCTGTATGTCCCGTCCTCACCGGTGACAGCCCCTGTCATGGTCCCGGCAATACTGATATTGGCAAGAAAAACGGCCTTG
>CAZILN010000306.1:0-10598 GCA_964540005.1 uncultured Bacteroidaceae bacterium
GATCATGGTTCATCTGAGTGAGGATTTTCTTACCGATTCATTATCCACGGGAAACCATTATGTCATTCCACTCAGGATTACCGGGACAGATGCGGATTCGATACTGAGTGGTCTGCCGGCCGTCCCGGATCCCGACAAACGGGTGATTTCAGACTGGGATGCAAGTGCACCGGCCAAGGATTTTACCCTGTTCATGGTGAAATATGTGAATGAGCTCCATGGAAATTTCCTGAGGCGCGGGGTCGATTATGGTGCGGATGCGTTTGGAAATATCACCGATACAGCTACCTATCATGCTCAGACCGTGGAACAGGATGAAGTGGTATCATTAAACACGATGGGCAGGTATGTTGTCCATACCAACTTTACCGGGATCCAGACAGGAGATGAATATTCGGTCAGCATAAGCCTTGATCCCGGATCGGGAGCGGTTTCGGTTGAAACGGTAGTGGGTGCCAGGTACAAGGTTGTAGGGACGGGAACCGGGAACTATGTGACCGGTGGCGGATCGTGGGGCGGAAAGGACAGGGATATTATCTATCTTGAATACATCTACAGAAAAGGGATTTACAGTCACCATGTTTATGATACCCTGGTTTTCAGGGACAGAGGCATTGGTTTCGAACAATTTGTCCCTGTTGTCATGGAGTAATGATTATGCTCATACTCTGGCCAAAAAATCCTTAAACCGGAATACCCCATGCTGCAAGTAAGACCCTACCTGTTTATTCTGGCGTTGATGCTGGCCTGCCAGGGCTGCACAATAAATCATCGCCAAATAATCCTTGCCAGGAACGGGATAGCTGGTTGTCCGGTAGTTATCCCATCAGAACCAACTGATATACAGAGGTTTGCCGGAGGTGAGCTGACAAGGTACCTAGGGGAAATGAGCGGGGCACCCTTTACCCTGTTGACCGGCGATACCCTCAGGGACGGTTGCTGCATCAGGCTCCAACGTGATCAGGGCAGGGTTGCGGATGCTTACCGGATCACATCCGGAACACGTAACATTATCCTTTCAGGCAATTCTGACAGGGCACTCCTCTATGCCGTTTATGATCTACTCGAGAGACTCGGATGCAGGTGGTTGGCACCGGAGTTTGAATTTTACCATGGTCATGCTTTTACGATACCTTCCTGCAAGGATATCAGTATCGATTGCGGTCTGAACATTACGCAAACTCCCGTGTTTAAGTATCGAAAATCAGATGTGGCTGAAGGAAGGTCCCTCAATCTGAACAGCCTGGAAAAGATCATAGACTGGATGCCCAGGAACAGGCTCAATACCCTGATGGTTCCCGTGAATATGAATAACAGGGGGCACATGGTCTGGGATGATTACAGGTTGCTTGTCCCTGAACTGGATAAGCGGGGCATCATCCTGGAAGCAGGGCAGCACGGCTACCAGATTTTTATAAGTGCCGATATGGATAACGGGGAATTGTTCAGAAGGCATCCCGACTGGTTCGGTAAAGATGAGAGAGATCACCCTGACGCATCCGGGGAGGTAATATTCAATACGGAGAACCAGGGTGCTGTTGATTACTTCACAGGTAATATACTTGAATATTTACAGGCTCATCCGGAAATCGACATATTTGATCTATGGCCACCGGACAATGCACAATGGCCGGAACATTTACCGGGAATGATGGTTCCGCCCGGAAGGATACAGGCTGATCTTGCCGGTAAGGTATATGAAGCCATTTCAGAATCCTGTCCCGGGGTCAGGCTCGAAGTGATTGCCTTTGCAGAAACCCTTGATCCGGCACCGGTGAAAAATGAGATCATGGTGGATATATGTCCGATAAACCAGCACTTTGAGAAGCAGATATTCGATACATCTTCGGAGCTTAACCGGAGTTATGCGGGTGCCGTAAAGGAATGGAGGAAAAATTTCAATGGCGATCTCGGGATTTATACCTACTACAGAAAGTATGCCTGGAGATCCCTGCCCAACATCATTCCTCATTACATGCAGGAAGACCTGAAATGGTACGCAGGTATCCCGGTACAGGGAATATCCTGTTATGCTGAACCCGGCGACTGGTATACTTATGAGTTGAACCATTTCATACTTGCTGAACTCATGTGGGATCCCCGTGTCAATGTTGATTCACTTATCAATGTGTTCAGCAATGCACGTTACGGAAAGGATTATGCCCTCGCAGAAGATATCTATTCATACCTGGAAGAAACAGTAAGGATATACGGTAACATCAGGAATTCGAGCCTAAAACCGGAATCCGAAATCGAAAAAGCTTTGGAGAAACTTCGTAACCTGGTGAATGATATTCAATTGGCACAAACGATGGTCACTAAGGAGGCGGCTGAGAACCTGGAGAAACTGGCAAAAATGATCAAATATACCGAACTTGATCTTGAAATTCAGGGATCCAGATCTTCGGGAAAATCCGGTGAGGAAATGGCAGAATTGTTTAATGATTTGATAATGTTTAAGTTATCAGTTAAAGATGAAGGAATTATTGTTACGAATTACCGGGAGGACCTTTCATCTCTTAGAGAACATTACGGACTGATAAAATGATTTTCATATTATTTGACAAATATTTGCGCAAACGTTTGTTTAAAAAATATATATTGTATATATTTGGCCTAATTACTTAATAATCAACTTAAATTGGATGTTATGATGAAAATCTACTCTAACCTGTTAACTGTCGTTTTTACGATGGTTTTATTCGGGATAAGTGGCAACGTTGTTGCACAGAATCTCCTGGAAAATGGTGATTTTGAGGTTTGGGATGGTGATTCACCCACTGGATGGACCATTCTGAAAGAAGGTATCACAGTGGCACAGGAAGCAACCATTGTGCATGGCGGATCTGCTTCTGCCGCCGTTACATTGACTGATAACAAAGCTAAAACTGATTTTGGACAGGAGATGCAGTTCATTGCTGACTCCGGTGCAACCTACATCCTTTCTGTATGGGCGTATCATACGGAAGGAACCAATTTTTTTGCCTGGGTTATCGGGAAACCGGGAGCGTATAACTTTTCAAGCAGTTCCGGTATTCATACCGATAATACTATTCTAAATGAATGGCAGGAGTTCACCTGGCAATGGACATCTTTTACCAACGATACGGTAAGCGTATTCTTCAGATCCTACAACCAGGAAGGATTCGATGGTGAAGAGATCATGTATCTGGATGATGCTACTGTTACAAAAGTACCTGAAGCCGTTGAACTTCTGGAGAACCCGGATTTTGAACTCTGGGAAAACGACTCGCTCACCGGTTGGGATATTATTAAGGAAGACATATCCGTGGCGCAGGAAACAAGCATTGTTCATGATGGTACTTTTTCAGCCGCCGTAATTATAACCGGGAACAAGGCCACAACTGATTTTGGACAGGAGATGAACGTGATCGTCGATTCTGGCATGACCTATACTTTAACGGTCTGGGTTTACCACACGGAAGGTGCCAATTTCATTGCCTGGGTCATCGGAAAGCCGGGAGGATATACATTCTCGAGCAGTTCGGGGATCCACACGGACAATACCATTTTGAATGAATGGCAAGAATTTACATGGCAATGGCCTTGTTACAGTACCGATACCGTAAATGTGTTCTTCCGGTCGTACAACCAGGAAGGATTCGATGGAGAAGAGGTCATGTATTTGGATGATGCAAGCCTCAAGATCCAGGTAGGACCCACCATTTCCACCGATGCCACCCTTTCTGATCTGACCGTCGAGGGAGAAACAGTTGAGGAATTCAATTCTGGTACAAAGTTCTATACTGTTTACCTGCCTTTGGGCTATGATGAAGTTCCGTTAGTGGATGCGGTACCCACTGATGAAAATGCCACCTACGAAGTGTTCCCTGCATCAGATATAACGGGGGATTCATTGGCCAGGATAACGACTGTGGTGGTTACCGCGGAAGACACAGCCAAAACCGTAACATATACTATCTATTTTGTAGTTGTAACAGGACTGGATAAGACGGATGCTCTGGCTGTAAAAGTATATCCTGTACCTGCATCTGAACAGATTACCATAAGCAGGATGTCCGGAGAGGTATCAGACCTTCAGATACTCGACATAACCGGTAAGATCATCAGTACCATAAATGCAACAGAGAAGGAGACCATTTTGAATATATCCGGTCTGCAACCCGGTTATTATTTCATTAGGGTTGACGGCAGAACTGCCAGATTTATCAAAAGATAGCATATCGTAAGGTCTCTAAATTACGATTAAACCATAATTAATCGCAAAACAGCAGTACAGGGGAGTTCATGCTTGATACAATCCCTGCTGTTTTGCGGTTATTTTGTTTCGGAACAGCAAAAGTAGTCCGGGATGATGCCAGGCAGTTTTACACAGCTATGCTGTTGAGGCAACATTTATCCTTAACTTTATACAGGTAAAAAGTCCGGATCAACGATGAAGAAAAAATGTAAAGGCATAAAGACCATACTTTTCAGGTTGCTGGCGTTCATGGTGGTTGCGGCAACCGGTTGTGAGAGGGAATTTGAATATCCCCCGACGGAAATCCCGGAAATCCCGCAGGGAAATAATGTGCTGAACGTTTACAGCGATCCCGAGGGTTATCCGGGGGTGAACAAATCCGGTATTTATGAGGTTACCCTGCACCAGGGAATGAAGCAGGCCATACCGGTAGTTTTCGAAAATGTGTGTCCCGTTTACCAGGCGGGATATATGGATATGCTGTCAAAAGACAAGAAACCGCTGGATAAATTCAAGGGCAGGAGCATCAGTTGGGTAAACTTTTCCTTTTCCGGAAGTGTCGTTGTAACCGTGAAGATCCTGGACCAGGGAAAAGTTCCGGTATCCACTGCTGCCAGGATCCTGCCATCGAGATATGGCATCATCCCGGAAATTAGCGGCAACACCATCAGCTTTACCATCACGGAGCCGGGTCAGTATTCTGTTGAAGCGAGCAACAACAGCTACAAGAACGGGCTCATGATTTTTGCCAATCCTGTAGAGACAGATACCCCGACGGCCGGAACGGAAGATTACCAGGTGTTGAACCATGCTACTGTTGAGGATCTGGCATCTGTATCTGCTCCTGGATTGTGGTTTAAAACCGGGGTTCATGATATTGGCATCTACAAAGTCCCTGTTTCCATAAAAAATATTTACCTCGAAGGAGGTGCCTGGGTATACGGTACGTTAATCATGGATGGAAACCCGGACGTAAAGATCTTCGGACGGGGGGTCTTGTCGGCAGGACGGGTGAACTACAGGGCTTCCCATACCGTGGAAGCCATCAATCAAAGCGATAACATTACCCTGCAGGGCATTGTTGTGGAAGACTCGAAACGATTTTCCGTCAGGCTGATCGGGAATAACAACCTGGTGGAATGGGTAAAGGTCATCGGCGGGTGGGTCTATAACGTGGATGGTATTTCAGCATTCGACGGATCAAACGTATCCCATTGTTTTATCTGGGCAAATGACGATAATATTAAAGTTTACCGGGACGACATAACGTTTTCGGATATTGTTTGCTGGCAGCTTGACAACGGAGCCATCATCCAGATGAGCTGGGGAGGCTCTGTTGGAGGCTCAACGGCAAAGAATGTAAGGATAAGCCGTATCGATGTCCTGCATGCCGAATGGGACCAGTCGAGGTTCAACAGCGGATTGCTGAACTGTGTGGGAAACCGGTACCAGGATCCGGGAAGGTATGCTGTGCAGGAGGACTGGATCATCGAGGATGTTGTGACGGAAAATCCTGTTTCCCAAATCATCAATATCAGGCCTGACGATTTCACGCAGAATCATATTCATGGCCTGACCCTTAAGAACTGGAATGTTAAGATGGATATGAGCATAGGTTTTTATAACAATATCCTTGGTACTGATCCTTCCGTTAAATTTGACGGGTTTGTATTCGACAATTTCATTTTCAATGGAACAAAATTAACCGCGTCAAACTGGATCACGCTGGGTAATTTCACCATCAGAAACCTGGATGACCCGGAATTTTATTGAGCGGAGTAACTTTTTAATTTCCCCGGGATGACTATTCCGTCCGGCCCTCCCGGTGTTTACAACCGTGCCCCTGTAGTGAAAACAACTGTATTGAAGATACTGTCTGTCCATATAATCCAACTATCGGTTGCCTTAAGCATGTTCTGTGCCTGCAACCCGTCAGAGGGAAGCATTTCCCGCAGACAGTATGTTTATTATATCGATTCCGGGTCAGGGAATGATAACAATACAGGAACTTCTGAGGATTCACCATGGTCCTCGCTGGATAAAATTGAAGAAACAAGGCTTAATCCCGGGGATAGGGTATGTTTCAGACGAGGCTCGGAATACCATGGGCCGTTATATATAATAGATTCAGGAGATGAGGAAAACTACATTACTCTGACCGATTACGGGGATCCCGGCCTGCCTGCACCCTCCTTTACCAACCCTGTTTATGATCCCGGCAGCCTTGATTTTGGGAATTGCATCCGGCTCCAGGGTAATTATATCATCGTGGAGAACCTCTTTTTTCATCATACTGCGGCACAATTGCCGTCTACTACAGGGAGTTTTACAAGCATGTGGGAACTGGGCGCCATACATGTTGATACCTCTGCTGGTCATTGTATCCTGCGCAACAATGAGTTCATGGATTGCGGCGCAGGCATCAGGAGCGCCGCAGCGTATGTGATCATTGAAAAGAATTACATCCACGATTGCAACCGCATCCTGAAAGAGTGGAGCTGGGGCCCCATAGGGATATGGCTGGGGGCTAATCACCAGGAAGTAAGGTACAATACCATCGTCAACTATAGCGTGACGCATCCCGGGATTACATGGGGACCGGACAGCTATGGCGGAGGTGCTGACGGAGGAGCCATAGAGATCGATGATGCCAGAAAAGATAAATCGGATATTTCCATCCATCATAACTATTCCAGGGATTGCCAGGGTTTTCTTGAGGTAACCTGGACCGATGTAGAACAAAACCCGGAATACACAGGCTTCCTGATACATCATAATATCAGCGATGATTATCAACAGTTTATTGCCTTATGGAGGGGGGCGGGGTGCAGGATTGAAAACAACACCATTATTCGCCGTAAGAGGAATGATAATGATTGGGGTGTTTTTAATATTACGCAGGACGGATCGAAAAACTTTATCAGGAACAATATCGTCGTGGTGGAGCAGGATATAGTGGTCTTTAACACGGGCAGGACAGGCAGGGCAAAACCTCAAAACATCATTGAAACGAACCTGTTTTACGCTGCCTCCGGTTCGCTGATCATAGGAAAGGAAGAATTGGAATCACCCCTGATAGGTGATCCGAAGTTTCTGAACTATGGCAGGGGGAACAGTCCCGGTGACTTTTCTATCACCGTGGGTAGTCCCGCTATTAACAGGGGAGCGGATCTCGGATATGATATCGACTTTTCCGGTACCCACATTCCCCAGGAGGGTATACCTGATATAGGAGCCTATGAGTTACGTGAGCGCCAACCCCGAAGATATGCTTCGCGTTTAAAGTGTACAAATAAAAGTAAACAAATAATAGATGATTCCTCTGAGCCGGGTTGCGGGGAGAGTCAATTTTTTTAACGTATAATTAATAAATCCCATAATGATGAAAATCTTACACAATTTAATATCATCATCTCGGGGCCGCTGTTGGTTGGCCCTGGCCGTCATGACGGTTATTATCCTGGCCTGCAGTACAGGCAAACAGGATACCATGGAAAATCAATCTCCGAACATCGTTCTGATCGTCGCTGATGATCTTGGATACGGTGATCTGGGGTGTTACGGGGCGACAAAGATACAAACACCTTCTATTGATCAGCTGGCCTCAGAAGGCATGATGTTTACAAATGCATATGCAGTATCATCATTATGTTCTCCGTCAAGATACAGCATTCTGACCGGCAGGTATTCCTGGAGGACCAACTTGAAATTCGGGGTTTTGAAATATTTCGACACGCCCCTGATTGAGAAGGACCGCCTGACCATCGCTTCCCTCCTGGGCAGAAAGGGTTATTATACCGAATGCATAGGAAAGTGGCACCTCGGTTTCAATTGGCAGTTGAAAGAAGGTACACCCCCGGACTCGGCGGATTACGTGTTCCACTCATGGGCCGAAGATTCCCAGGATTTTATCGATTTCGGGAAGCCTGTGAAGGAGGGCCCCACAGACCGCGGATTTGATTACTTTTTCGGGATGACCGGGTCGAATAATATGATGCCCTATGTATACATTGAAAATGACATCGTCACCGAATCACCTTCAGAACCACAAAAAGCATATGATCATTATATCAATGTGTTGAAGGCACCCAACTGGGATATCACGACGGTAAACCAGGTTCTTACACAAAAAGCCGTGGATGCCATACATGATCACTTCAGCAACAGGAAAAACCAGCCACTGTTCCTCTATTTTCCGGCCAGTGCAATCCATAGGCCCTGCCTGCCTACCTTTACCAGGGGGGCGAGCGAAGCCGGATTGCGTGGGGACATTGTGGCTGAACTCGACTGGACCGTGAATGAAATCATAACAGCACTTAAAGAGGCCGGAGCTTATGAAAATACATTGCTGATCATGACATCCGATAACGGACCCAGACCGGGTGATCCGTCCTATTGGCTCGATATTTACAGGAAGCGTGGTGATGAGGATTTTGTCCCTGATTATGTTGGCGATTATAAACCGGAATATGTGAATGAAAAAGGCAACAATATCTGGAGAAACGGGTGGATGTCCTACAATCACCGGGCAGCGGGGCCCTTGCTGGGATTCAAGTCGGATGCCTGGGATGGCGGGCTGAGGGTACCCTTAATCATAAGGTGGCCGGGCAGAACCAAACCCGGGACAACCAGCAGTAACGTGATATGCCTGAGCGATTTATTGGCTACCTTCGCCGATATTGTGGGCGATACCCTGAAAGAAAATGAAGGCGAAGACAGCTACAGTTTCTATAGTAATATTCTCAATCCGGATGCAGATGAGACACGCAGTTCCCTTATCCTGACAGGGGGGGCAAGCGGTGCATTTGTAGGTTTCTGGAACGGATGGAAGTACATCGAGGCTGCTGTACCGGGGAGATGGCCCGAAACCTATTATCCGGAAGGGCCGAGCCATCTGGAACAACAGTTGTATCACCTGTCGGAAGATGCAGGTGAACAGAAAAATCTGATTGATGCCGAACCGGAACGGGCCGGTGAGATTAAGGGAATTATTGAAAGGATCAGGACAAATGTCCATAGCGAGGGGAAATAAACGGGGACCATCCTTTGCCCTGTAGGTAAAATAAAAAAAATAGTAAACTGGAACAGAATATAACCTGATGAATATGAAGAAGATTATTTTATTGAGTATGTTTCTGGCAGTAATGGCAAAAGCTGCCCCCCAGGAATTGAAATTTAATCCTGCTGAAGGCACAGTGACCATGTCAAAAGAACTCCTGAGAGACAAGATCAAGGGAGCCTGGATAGCCCAGGTAGTTGGGGTGACTTTCGGGCTGCCGATAGAGTTTAACTATAATTCGACCTTCGTAAGGGATAACCAGAGAATCGTCTGGACCGATTCATCGATGTATGTAGAATACAGGGACCGACCCGGCACATATGACGATATCTATATGGACCTTACCTTTATGAATGTGATAGAGGAAAAGGGGATCGACGCTCCTGCTATTGAATTTGCCAGGTCCTTTTCATCAAAGGATTATAAGTTATGGTTTGCCAACCAGACAGCCAGGTATAATGTTCAAAACGGGCTTAAGCCTCCTGAGTCTGGTTTCTGGCTGAACAATCCGTGTGCCAATGATATTGATTTTCAGATTGAAGCTGACTTTGCGGGATTGATGTCACCGGGAATGGTCAATTCAGCAGTAGAGATCTGCGACAGGGTAGGCCATATCATGAATTACGGTGAAGGCTGGTATGGGGGCGTCTATGTGGCATCCATGTATTCCCACGCGCTGGTCTCGGACAGTTCTGCCAGCATAGAACAGATCGTTAAGGATGCCCTGGAAGTCCTTCCCCCTGAAAGTGCCTTTACACAGTGCATGAACGATGTGATCCGGTGGCATGCAGAAGATCCCGATGATTGGAAAACCACATGGTTCAAAACCATTAGAAAGTGGGGAATAGATATAGGTTCTCCCCTGGGAGTCTTTGAACCTTTTAACATTGATGCCAAGATCAATGCAGCCTGGGTCCTGATAGGACTTTTATATGGGAATGGGGACTATACCAGGACATTTGAGATAGCCGCACGCTGCGGGGATGATGCTGACTGTAACCCTGCGACAGCAGGTGGGGTGTTGGCAGCTGTAAAAGGATTCAGAAGCATACCGGATTACTGGTTGCAGGGTATCGACAAGGTCGAAGACCTGAAATTCCAGGGTACCACACTCTCTCTGGAGCAAGCATATGACATGTCTTACAGGCATGCCGAGAAGATGATCGCGAGGAACGGAGGGAAGATCAGTGCTGACAAGGTGCACATAAAAATGCAGGAACCCGTTACGGTACCCCTGGAGGTATCCTTCCCGGGCCATTTTCCGGTAGCCAGGATCGTTCCCGAGAGGACTGGCAATGAAATTAGTTTTGAGTTCGA
>CAZILN010000307.1:0-11185 GCA_964540005.1 uncultured Bacteroidaceae bacterium
AGCGCCGTTTTTACCAACCAGCTTCATACCAAGCCAGTGATTGGCATTGCCTCCATCATTCCTCAGGAGTGTGGCTGTAGCCTGAAGGTCAACATGAGACACGATGATATCCATATCCCCGTCATTATCATAATCCCAGACAGCACCTCCCCGGCCAGACCTCTTAGTTGAAAAATAAGAGCTTAGTTCCGGACCTGCATCCCTGAAATTTCCCTTCCCGTCATTCTCCAATAATACAGGAAGTTGCAGAATGAGTTCTTCGGCGGTACCGTTTGCCGAGAATATGTCAAGATCACCATCATTGTCGTAGTCAAAAAGTTCAGCCGCCCAGGCACCCTTTCCTGCCAGGACAGAAGCTACACCGCTCTGGTCAGTTATATCCTCGAAAATTCCATTACCGGTATTGCGGTACAAGGCCCCATACCTTAGATCCACCACCAGCAGGTCTATTTGTCCGTCACCATCAATATCTCCTATCGAAGCGTGCATTGACCCGGTTGGCAATCCATGGTTGTTTGCTGCTACACCTGAAGGGATTGCCACATCAGTAAACTGAAAATCATCATTCCTGAAAAGGAAATTCAGCTGATGGTCATTCCCCTGGAAAATGTCCAGGTCCCCGTCATCGTCATAGTCCCAGACCGTAATACCCATGCATTTTGAATCGGGGAAGAACAATCCGTGTTCTCTGGTAACATCGACAAAACGGCCTCCTTCCTGCTGGATATACAGCATGGATGCCTGTCCTTTGTATTCGGAAGGATGGGGCATCATATCAGGTGTGGCAGCTGATACATAATCCGGATCAAATGCCAGGAAATTCCCCACCATCGCGTCCAGGCGGTCATCCCTGTTGAAATCCGCAAAAGCTACACCTACGCTCCACTTCGTAAATCCGTTCAGGATCTCCGGTCCGGCCAGTCCGGTCGACCCGGTAATATCACTGAACGTCCCATCTCCATTGTTCCGGTAAAAAACATTGGGACCATAATTCAGCACATACAGGTCCTCGTCCCCGTCATTATCATAATCAACAGCTCCCGCAGCCATTCCCCAGTAGCGGTCATCCACTCCAGCTTCCTCTGAAACCTCAGTAAATGTCCCGTTACCATTGTTCCTGTATAGCTTATTTGCCGTCTGCTCAAATACCTTCCCTTCCGGATCAGAGATGCCCTCAATGTATGTCCCGTTCAACATATAAAGGTCATGTAGCCCATCATTGTTATAATCAAATATGGTGATGCCGGATCCACTGCTTTCAAGAATATTCTTGTAGCTATAATCCCCGAAGGTATACCGGAAATCTATTCCGGCCTGAATGGTAACATCAGTAAACGAAGGTTTATTTTCCTGGGCAAAAGATTCCGGGAGGGGGATGCAAAGAACAAAAACCAGTATTAATAAGTAGTATCTTTGAATGTCTCTCATTAAATCTCATTTGTATCATCCAGAATAATTCCGGCGGCAAGTCTTACAGCCTTCCTTACAACCGAACTGCAATGGGCCGTTGCATCCGATTCCTGGAATTCTCTCAGTTGCACGGGATCTGTTAAATTAAAACACTTGCCGAATTCCTCCGTCTGGATGTCGCTGCACATGGTGCTGCCGTATTCCTGTTCAAAAAGCCTGCAGAATTTACCGGAAGGAACCAGTGAGTTTCTATATTTATCCCAGTCATCCAGGCGATTCTTATCCCTGCCATAGATCAAACCGAATGCCATTAAGGGCCCGATTACGGCTCCGCATGTTTCACCTCTCTCTGCGATACCAGCCAGCGGGGTAAGGGCCTTTAATACCTGGTCACCCTTAAGGCCCAGCTGCTCCTCCAGAGCCAGGTAACTGCTTTGAGCACAGTTAAAGGAGATCTGCATATAATGATCAACTTTCTGATCAAGCTGCTTAAAAACAAGGTCCCTGGGCATGGCCCTGTTTTCTGCAATTTTATTTTCTGCAATCCTGTTCTCCGCTATCCCTTGCTGAGATGAGGATCCGGGGGGATCCTTGCTTTTAGAACAGGCATCCAAGATAATAGTACCTCCGGCGAGTGCAGTAATACCTGCAATAAAATCGCGGCGTTTTAGATTTTCACCCATGGCAGTTCACTTTTAGCGGTAATCAACTGAGCGGCTTGTTTTGTATCATAACAAAGTTAGGAAACATTCATCAATCAGGCATTTTTCCTGCTCATTTTGTACTTAGTTGGATTAAATGTGCGAACTTAGGATACTGCTAATAAAAAAATAGAAAAGTAATTGAAACAAATTAAACAGAGTATTCTTTACCTGATCCTGGTACTGACCCCGGGATGTGGTTCGCAACAGAAATCCGAGTGGGATTTTCTGAATTTCTATAAGCCAGACGAAAATCCAATCATTACAGCCGACTCAACTTTCATGTTTGTTTGCCCGGTAATAAATGAACAGGTACAATGGCAGAAGGCCGATATATTCAACCCGGCTGCCATTGTCAAAGACGATAAAGTATACTTACTTCTTAGCTGCGAAGATAATCCTGAAGCTATTCTGAGTAGGCGAACTTCCAGAATTGGACTGGCTTACAGTGAAGACGGCATCCATTTTACAAAACATCCGACACCTGTCCTGTATCCCGACAGTAGTGAATTTATACAGTACGATTATCCCGGGGGCTGCGAAGATCCCAGGATTGTTGAAACTGAGGATGGTTTGTATGTGATGGCCTATACTTCATGGAACTATGACATTGCCAGGTTAAGCATTGCCCTTTCAAAGGACCTTATAAACTGGGAAAAGAAGGGTCCGGCATTTGCCAGGGCTTACGATGGCAAATTTTTAGATATCCGGTCTAAATCCGGGTCAATTATCACAAAAATGGACGGAAGCCGTCAGATCGCAGAAAAAATTGACGGGAAATACTGGATGTACTGGGGTGAAGCTTTTATCAATCTTGCCTGGTCCGAGAACATGATAGACTGGTATCCATCATTGGACGAAAACGGAGACCTCAAAGCTATAGTGAAGCCACGTGCCAGAATGTTTGACAGCCAGCTTACCGAATGCGGGCCACCTGCTCTGATCAGGGATGATGGTATCGTCCTGCTGTATAATGGTAAAAACTCCGACGAAGAAGATAGTGACCCTGACCTGCCTAAAGGGACTTACTCAGTGGGCATGGTGGTTTTTGATCTGAACAATCCCTCAGAAGTGATCTATCGTTCCGATATATATTTACTGAAGCCTACACTCCCGCATGAGATATCAGGCCAGTACCGGTCAGGGACGACATTTGGAGAAGGACTGGTATATTTCAATTCGAAATGGTTCCTGTACTATGGCACGGCTGATTCCTATGTGGGTGTGGCAGTATCGAAATAGAATTGAAACATATTATTATGAAAAGAAGAAGATTTTTGAAAAATGCTGTGCTGGGCTCGGCTGTTATATCAACGAGTTCGCTGCTAGCTGTTAACTACAAAGCATCACATCAACTAAAAATATCCTTGGCGCAGTGGTCATTACATCGACAATTTTTTGATGGCAGCCATAATCCCAATGATTTCGCCGGAATATCCATGGAGACCTATGGCATAGATGCAATTGAATATGTAAACCAGTTCTACATAGAATCAGCTGAAGATGAGAAATTCTGGAACACAATGAAAGACCATGCACAGAATGCAGGAGTAGTAAGCTTGCTGATTATGGTTGATGATGAAGGAGATCTCGGTGTTGCCGATGACAATCAGAGAAAACTGTCAGTTGAAAATCACTATAAATGGGTCAATGCAGCAAAACTCCTGGGATGTCATTCAATAAGGGTAAATGCATTTGGAGAGAGTTCTGAAGAGGTATATCGAACGGCTATTATAGATGGTATGGGACAGTTGTCAGATTATGCTGCCAAAGAAGATATCAATATTATCATTGAAAATCACGGACTGTTCAGCTCAGATGCACAGTTGATAACAGACATTGTAAGACAGGTAAACAAACCGAATTTCGGTACCTTCCCTGACTTTGGCAACTGGTGCCTCAGTGCAAAGTGGGGAAGTACCCAGGGTGACTGCAATGAAGAATATGACAGGTACCAGGGGGTATCAGAATTATTGCCTTATGCAAAAGCTGTCAGTGCCAAGTCATATAATTTTAATGAAGCAGGAGAGGATACAAAAATTGATTATTATAAAATGCTCCGAATAGTAAAAGAATCAGGATACAACGGGTATATCGGTATTGAATACGAGGGAGAGCTACTCAGCGAGCATAAGGGCATACTGGCTACAAAGGCATTGCTTGAAAAGGCCTGGAAAAGCCTGGAAGGATAAGCAACAAATTGTACTTCCTTTCAGTTGACTGCTTCAGTCTGATTTGATCAATGCGTTTACAAGTTCTTCTGTGGTGACTTTCCTGGTATTGTATTCCCGCAGGTATTCCTGATGTTCAGGATCTGAAGGATAGGATTCATCCGGACCGTATGGATAGCTTGTCATGCCATGAAATGGAAGTGGATCGACGGTTTGCCCGGTGGCTGTGTTCAGATCACCATCCTTCACCCACCCTACACTATGAATTAAGAAGTCCCTCTTCCATCCTTCGGGCAGAGGGGGCAGGTCTTCAGCGCTGAATGATATGCTTGTCTCGTCGCCTGCATTCTTGATTATGTATTTATCGTCGGCATCAGTAAGAAGAGGCAGCACATCGCCATACCGGGTATAATTCCCAGTCAGGTCCCTCCATTTTTGGTCAACTGTAAATTGGCTGTAATCAAACCAGTGGGGCCCGTACCTGCCACCTTTTCTGTATGAACGGGAGAAACCCCTGAAATGAAGATCTGCTGATGAAGGTTCCAGTTTACATAATTGGACCGGGACATCAGGATTGTCATTGGTAAAGAAAATCTGATCCCAGTATATTTCCATATTGGTACAGATACGGATCCGCGGATCAGAGGTAGGGATCTTGCCTGAGAGATCAATAACCTGGGTTTTGGCTTTCCCCATGGGAAAACTTATATCATCAATGATGGTTTCCCACTCACCTTTTTCATTTATTACCTGGATATAAGGCGAGATCATCTTCAGCTTTGAAGATTGTGAAGTTGAGGCATTTATACTGGCATCCGTAGGGAATATCCAACCATGAAGATACAAGTGTATCTCCATTGAATGATCCAGTTCACCCAATTCCAGTACCATATCCCTCATTTCTGTCAGGCCCTGGTATTTACCCCGCTGAAAACCAGAAACATATTTGTCGTCTATTTCAGCAAGTTCAGGAAGGATGTCCTGACCATTATGATCCCAGGCCGATATCGGCATCTTTTTTTCTCCCACCTGGTAAAGTCTTAAATCTTGATCTGGAGAGGAAAACCCTTCATCGACATAGACCTCAACATTGGCAGGATGATCAACCGCAACAAGCTCCACCTTATCCATATAGATGGTTTCCCACAATTCACAGGTGATCTGAAGGGAGTAGCTATTATCTACCGGTTTTAAAGCTTCCCCGGGGATCATAATGTAATCAACAGATGCGCCCGGAGGGGCGTAGGCGGATGTTTCACCCATAATACCAAGGGGCATTCCGAGGGCACTCCGCCACATGATATCCTTGGTAAAAACATAGGATGACCCGTTCCAGGTATACAGAAAGGGGCATGATCCTTTTAATATCTGTTCCTCAACCAGGTCCTGGTCAGTCTGTGGGAAAAAGATATTCTGGGGAACCCCGTTTGTCCACAGGATACGTATCACCTCAGCCTTTTCCCGCGGTCCCAGCCCAAAATGAATATCGGCTTCGGTAACCACTTTCACCTGGTACAGGCCTCCCGAGCGGATCTCAATCCTGGCCCCGATCCCGTAATAATTATTTTTACCGCTGCCCGTCCTCAGGCCGACAAGTTTCATCTTCACGTAATGATTGTTATTGCCCCCGTCATTACGCAGCAGGCGAATACCACCATTCACTCCTACCAAAGCCACATCCAGGTCCCCATCTTCATTATAATCAAAGACCAGTATACTGTTGGCAGATCCTATATTCTCAGGCAGGATCCCCGGGGCCAGCCACATTGTTCCTGAACCGTCATTATGGTAGAGAATCACCGCTTCACCATTAACTGCTTCAGGTTGCCCGGTAACCAGCAGGTCAAGGTATCCGTCGTTATCGAAATCCAGGAAGACGGCATCATTTGCCCTGACACCAGCGAGGGACTGTGTTATCTCTTCAGAGCTCTCATCCACCTCAAAGTGTGCATCGCCCAGGTTGCGGTACAACCTGCAGTTCCCGGCTACCTGTGAGGTTACAAACAGATCCAGGAATCCATCGTTGTTATAATCACCTATAGTTATCGCGGTCGATCCTTTTTCACTTTCCAGACCGCTTCCTTCTGTTATATCTCTAAAGACACCCTGTCTCTGGTTCGAATATAGTGTGCAGGAAGCATCCTCATTGATCACTACAAGGTCAATGTCACCATCATTGTCAAAATCACCAAAACTTGCATCGGTACTGTTCCAATCACCCCCTGCAAGTCCGGATGCCTCACCCTGTCCTGTAAATGTCCCGTCAGCATTGTTCCGGTAGAGTAGATTTGGCCCATAACCAGCAATAAACAGGTCAAGGTCCCCGTCATGGTCATAATCAAAGAACAGGGGTTTGCCTGCTCCGGTACTCTCTGAAATACCAGCTGCTTCAGAAACCTCTTCGAAAGTACCATTGCCGGAGTTCCTGTACAGCAGGTTAGATTCTTCCCCGGTAAGAAACAGGTCCAGGAACCCATCATTATCATAATCCGCAAAGCTGCCGCAGAAACCCTTCCCCTGCTGGCTGATGCCGGCCTCTTCAGTAACATCTGCAAATTTGCCCCAGTCATTACTCAGCAGGTAATGCCTGTAAGATTGAGACTCAGGATCCATTTTACCGACATAAAGGTCAGTATCCCCGTCCCCGTCATAATCAGCCGCTATAATTGATGTCATTCCTGCCTGTCCGGCCGCCAGGAATTCCAGATCCGCCTGTGACAGAATATCGGTGAAATTGATTGCTTCAAGCAGGGTCTTCCAATCGGCTATTTGGCCACTAGTTTTCTTCTGATCAAAGGAGATCACGGGAAATCCTATCAGGGAACCACCAGGCCCTTTCAGGTCAGTTATACCTGCCTGGTAGGGAGACGTTACTTTCAAATAATTATGAAATACCATGAAGGAGACTTCCGCATCATCAGTCTTTCCCTGTTGGAGTGCTGCAATAGTTTTCTTATGAAACTCAAGTGATTCCTTCGGAAATTCCGGGAATACCTGCTGCAGCTCCTCCATCTGTCTCAAGGCAAGGTCACACTCTCCGTCGCGGATGAGTATTTCTATCAGGTTCAGCCGCGGAACAATATTACCAGGAATGGTACCAACCATCTCATCAAGGTACCCGCGTCTCAGTTCCCGGGAAGCGGGATCAGGTGAAGACCTGTACAGTTCTGAGAGCTGGTACAGGGATTTTACATGACCAGGGGAAAATTTGATGATCTTCTCAAGTTCTACAATCGATTTCTCAGGCTGATCGCTCATCTCATAAACTTTTGCCAGTATCAGCCTGACATCAGGATCCTCCTGATCCATCTTAATGGCCTGTTGTAGCCAGTCCTCAGCCTCCCGGTATTCGCCCATCCTCAGATAGACAATACCCAGGTTCGCATACCCCAGTACTTCTTTTGGATCAAGGTCCACTACTTTAAGAAACTCATCCCTGGCTTCCTCCAGCTTGTTCTCTTCAAGATACGCCAGTCCGAGTGTTCTAGCTGTAATAATTTCTTCTGATGTTGCATTATCCCGGTCCCTGTTCTGATTACATCCAAAGAAGAGTAAGGAGAGAACACACGAAATCAACAATGTATGGTTTTTGAATCTCATCAGTCAGGATCTTAGGTCACTTGCTACAATATACTAAAAATCTTGTAATAGATTTTAATCATCCAGTTTAATGACGACAGGACCGCTGTTTTTAATGCACATAATCTCTGAAGCGCCCAGGCGGTTCCCGTCAGCATCAAAGCGGATCTCTCCGGTCACCCCGTGTTTGTAGTTAATTTCAGTGAAGGCATCAATGATCTTATCCCTGTCCGTACCGCCCTTCTTTACCGCTTCAATGATCAGATTAATACCATCGTATGCGTAGGCTGCTGCTGCACCCGGCTGGTATCCAAATGCTTCCTGGAATGTTTTTTGAAACCCGGCGCCTTCTTTTGTAAACCAGTGACCGGATGATACCAGGCACATCCCCTCGAGGCTGTTCCAATCGGGACCGGATGCTCTCTGATCATCAGTGATTGATAAAGTCCCGAAAACCAGCTGATCCATTTTTCTCTGCTGCAACATTGGTATGACCTCAGAAGCCAATGAAGGTTTGCCAAATAATATAATAGCTTCAGTATCATATCGTTCAATCTCTTGCAAGGTTTCTTTCAAGTCCTCAGAAGATGATCTGTACATATAATGTCTGGGTATTGCCAGCTTCAGCAGGGCAGCAGCCTTTATAAAACTGCGAACTGCATTCCTGGAGTCGTAGTCTTCTGTTCCAATGACCGTAACGCGGCTTATCTTCCTGTTCTTATATATATCCTGTATTAATGTGACTGCCTGCTGGTCATCATTTGGCACACAGCGAAAATACCAGGGGACAAATGCCTGGGACAGGCTCATGTCGGTTGCCCAGGCAGATAAAAAAACGATCTTCGTTTTGGTAGCCACCTGTTCCGCCAGGTGTGCATTCCGGCCATCCAGGGAACCCATGATGGCAACTACCTCATCATCAAACACCAGTCCTACCGATTCTTTGGAGCCTGCCCCCCATGGGCCCTCGGCTGAACGAACTACAAGATGAAAGCTACACCCTTCATAGCCCCCTTTCTCATTTGCTTCCCGGATGGCCAGTTCAGCTCCGTGTTTTGCTGCTATAGCTTCCTGTTCAGGAATTAAAAGTCCGATCTTAACTGCTGCATCCTGAGCTTTAATGATAGCTGGTCCGGTCCCAGACGCAATCAGTAAGCCAGCCAGCAATAATAATCTAAACTGAGTCATGAATTATTTATCAAAAGACTGATCCGGAGAATAAGATCTGCTACCCACTAAAGGAATCAGGCCGGGGAAGGTTTAATGTGAAGCAGTTTTCTTCCTATTGCCTGTGCCACTTTCTCAATATCCTTTACTAATTGAACAAAATCTTCAGGATACAGTGATTGCTTACCATCGCTCAGGGCATCTAAAGGGTTGTTATGAACTTCAATCATTAGACCATCGGCTCCGGCGGCAATGGCAGCTTTTGCCATGGCAGGAACCATCCAGCTCAGGCCTGTTCCATGACTCGGATCAACAATTACAGGGAGATGGGTTTGCTGTTTCAGTAAAGGTATCACACTCAGATCGAGTGTAAACCGGGTATAATTATCAAAACAACGGATCCCCCGCTCACATAGAATTATGTCCTGGTTACCCTCGCAGAGGATATACTCTGCGGCCAGAAGGTACTCTTCCACCGTTGCCATCATGCCACGCTTAAACAATACAGGTTTCATGCATTTGCCTGCTTCTTTCAGCAGCGGGAAATTGTTCATGCTCCGGGAACCAATCTGTACGATATCAGTATATTCGCAAACCAGTTCCATCTGGCGTGTATCCATCACTTCTGTAACAACAGGCAAACCGGTTTCTTTCCTTGCCTCGACCAGGTATTTAAGCCCTTCTTCCCCGAGGCCCTGGAAACTATAGGGTGAGGTCCTTGGCTTATAGGCTCCGCCCCTTAATATATTTGCACCTGCAGAACACACCAGTTGTGCAGTTTCAAGCAATTGATCCCTGTTTTCAACGGCACAGGGCCCTGCAATGATTATAATTTCTTTCCCGCCAATCTTCATGCCGTTCAGATCAATAATGGTGTCGGCCGGTTTTTTCTGGCGGCTGACCAGGTTCGGAATATCGCCTCTATGCATTTCCATGGTTATGTGCTTAATCTGTACTATTTTCGGTTAGTTTTCCTTTAGGTATATCAGGTATCAGATCTGGACCAGGAGTGAACTCAAACTGGCCATTGATCACTTCGGTCATCCATATCGGACCGATATCGTTCCATGATGCATCCAGAATGATCTTACCGGTCACTCCCTGGTATCCCTGGAAAGTTTCCAGGTCTGTAAGAACATCACGGATCAGGGCACGGTTAAGACCTACACGGTATATAGATTCAATGATGAGGTTCATGCCATCATATGCATGCGCTGCAAATACATCAGGCTCTATGCCGAATCTCTCATAATAGTTGCTGTTAAAGGCCTTTAGCTTAGGCAGGTCAAGCCTGGGATTGTACTGACAGGTGGTAACCACACCCTCGGCATCCTTGCCTGCAATCTCGAGAAACAGGGGTGACATCATCCTGTCGCATCCATAAACAGGTTGTTGCATTCCCATTGCCCGCATTTGTTTTACTATCATGGCTGTTTCTCTGGCATTCCCCCAGAGAAGCACCGCATCGGGAGAAGCGTTGATGATCCGCTCTATCTGTGTTTTAAAATCTGTGTCCCCGTCGGCAAACCTTACTTCCAGGACCAGGGGAAAACCGATGCGAAGAGCCGCATCCCTGAATTCCACAACGCTGACCCGGCCATACCGGTTGTCGGCACGCAGTACGGCTACTCTCGAATGTCCCTTTTCCTGGTAGATATGGTTCACAAGCGCATAGCTGCTCTGCCTGTCATCAGCGATGCAACGTATCATCCATGGGATCCTTGTTTCGGTAAAGGTCGGATCGGGATCCCCCGTATTTATCATGGGGATTTCCAGCTTCAATGCAACCCTCAGGGCGACATGTGAATTTACATCATCGATGGTCCCTATAAATGCCCAGACTTTCTCGTCGTTCATTTTTACAACCTCGTTGGCGGCGGCACCCCATAAGCCCACATCATTGTGGGCGAGAATTTTGAATGGAATCCCTTTATATCCACCCTTTTTATTCGCCTCCTCTGCTGCCAGGGTTGCTCCCTGCAACATCTGTATCCCCTGAGGAACCATTATGGATCCATCCAGTGGTCCCAACACTCCAATTCTGACTTCATCCAGACCAGTGGGTTCAGGCTTTTCACGTCCCGCACCGGTGAAAAGCTGAAGATCATCAAAAAAATTCTTATAGGCTTTCTGAAACTGGCCATACGGTATCCATTC
>CAZILN010000308.1:0-25206 GCA_964540005.1 uncultured Bacteroidaceae bacterium
TGATCTTCCTGTCCCTGGCATGATTCAATGGAATCAACCGAAGACGGGGTTGAGAGCTGTTTGTTCATACTTACCAGGGAAGCCGCCGTATACTGGGGTATCATAAAACCGGAATTCAGTCCGGGTTTGGCCACTAAAAAAGGAGGCAGTCCGCGGTGCCCTCCGACCAGCTGGTAGGTCCTGCGCTCAGAGATGTTACCCAGTTCGGCCATGGCGATGCAGAGATTGTCAAAGGCAAGTGCCAGGGGTTGTCCGTGAAAATTACCCGCCGATATGATCAGGTCCTGGTCAGGGAATATGGTAGGATTATCGGTGACAGAATTGACCTCGTTCCGGAAAACATAGGCCACATAATCTATGGCATCCTTGGAAGCGCCGTGCACCTGAGGTATGCAACGGAAGGAATAAGGATCCTGTACATGATGTTTATGCCTTCCCATCAGCTCGCTATCCCCTAGTAAGGAACGAAACCGCCGGGCTGTTTCCATCTGCCCCTTATAGGGTCTTATCTGCTGTACCAGGTGATGGAAGGGTTCCAGTTTTCCGTCAAATGCATCCAGGGAAATAGCCCCGATGATATCGGCCAGCTCGGATAATTTAAATACCCTCATGCAGCAATAAACCCCGTATGCGCTCATGAACTGGGTGCCGTTCAGAAGTGCCAGCCCTTCTTTCGAATCCAGGATGATGGGATCCCAGTTATACTTTTGCAGAACCTCTCTGGCACAGGTCTTTTTATCCTTATAATACACTTCCCCCTCACCGATCAGAGGAAGGCTCATATGGGCCAGGGGTGCCAGGTCTCCAGATGCCCCGAGGGATCCGTATTGATAAATCACCGGCCATATACCCTTATTATAATGATCAATGAGCCGCTGGACGGTTGCCAGGTGCACTCCGGAGTTCCCGTAGGCCAGGGACTGTATTTTAAGGAACATCATCAGCCTGACAACAGGGGCAGGGATCTCGTCCCCTATACCGCAGGCATGGGACATGACCAGGTTTTTCTGGAGGCTTCCCAGGTCATTGCGTGAGATGGTCCGGTCGTGCAATGATCCAAAACCAGTATTGATGCCGTAAATGGGTTCCTCTACCCGTTTGAGTTTTTCATCGAGGTAGGACCGGCAACTGAGGATCCGCTGTTTTGCCTCATCGGAAAGTTCCAGCGCCTCCTGGTTATCCACTAAGGCTTTGATCCCCTCAAAATCCAGCAGTCCGGGTGATATATAATGAATATTATCCACAATCCTGCAATATCTTACTATTCCCTGATTCTTAACTCTTCTATCATCTCTTCAAGGCTCAGCTCCTGCTGATCGCCGCTGATCATATCTTTAAGTGTTATCATGCCCCTTTTCATCTCCTCGTCCCCGATAAGGGCCACATAGGGTATGTTTCTATTATTGGCATACATCAACTGTTTTTTCAGTTTGGCCTGATCCGGGTACAGTTCGCAGATGATCCCTTCCTTCCTGATCCTCAGCAGGATATTCAGGATATACTGCTCCCTGTTTTCATCAAAATTAATAAATAACAACCTGGTCGAGGAAAGGGCTTCATCCGGAAAAAGCTCAAGCCGGCTCATGACATCATATATCCTGTCGGCCCCGAAGGAAACACCTACTCCCGAAACACCGGGCATGCCGAATACGCCGGTCAAGTCGTCATATCTCCCTCCTCCGCAGATGCTCCCGATCTCCACATCCTCTGAAAGCACCTCAATGATGGTTCCTGTATAATAGTTCAGTCCGCGTGCCAGGCTTATTTCAAACTCAATTTGTCCGGGTTCACCCAGTCCCTCACAGAGTCCCAGAAGTTTACTGATTTCAGCAACTCCCCGGGTACCATCAGCGCTGTCCTGTAAGAGGGGAGCCAGTTGATCCAGTTTTTGCCGGTTGCTTCCCTCAATTTCAAGAAATGGAAAAATCTGTTCTATCACTTTGCTGCTCATTCCCTTTCCTTTCAGCTCTTCCACCACCTTCTCCCTGCCTATTTTATCCAGTTTATCAATGCTGGTGGTTATATCACTCAGCCTGTCCTTCTGGCCGGTCTGCTCCGTGATGCCGGAAAGTATCTTCCTGTTATTGATCTTTATGCTGCACCTGATCTTCAGCGCTTTGAAAATCCCGACAGTTATCTCTATCAGTTCCCTTTCGTTCAGCAGTGAATCGCTGCCTATCACATCGGCATCACACTGGTAAAACTCTCGGTACCGGCCCTTCTGGGGCCTGTCGGCTCGCCATACAGGCTGTATCTGGTATCGCTTAAAAGGAAAGGCTATCTCATTGCGGTGCTGGACGACATAACGTGCAAAGGGAACCGTAAGATCATACCGCAATCCCCTGTCGCAGAACTGCATGGCCAGTTTTACCGGATCAGCAGCCTGCAAATCATCTGCACCGGTCCCGCTAAGAAAATTACCCGAATTCAGTATCTTGAACAGCAGCCTGTCCCCTTCCTCTCCGTACTTGCCAAGCAAAGTGCTGAGGTTTTCCATGGCCGGGGTCTCTATCGGCTGGTAACCGTATAGCTGAAATCCAGCTGTGATGGTCCGGAAGATATAGTTCCTCCGCGCCATCACCTGGGGAGAATAATCGCGTGTGCCCTTGGGGAGGGAAGGTTTCTGGACACTCATACTATTCTATTTCTTAAGCTTTTTAAAATCAGATTCCAGCAGTCCGTCAGGCTTTTTGTCGCTTATGTTATGAAAATCGAAATAATAGAAATTGGCGTCGGCCGCTCCTATAATGACCTTGTAGCAGCGGGCATTCATGCGGGTCCCTTCGGGTCCCACTTTATGCAGGAACACTACCGATTCATCCCTGTCCTTTATAGCCTGCTTTATTTCTTCAGAAGTGACGAACTCGAATTTATAGGGGTAGATGGCCTTAACCTTGGAGGGTGACTGAAGACCTTTTGCCAGCTCGCTTTCTATCAGGTAAAGGGTCTTCCCCTGGATGTTCTTTATGTTATCGTTATAATGCTTGAAAACATTTGCCGAAATGATCTCGGGATTATCCCGGATCAGCTGAACATGGTTCTGTATGAACCGGACAAGTATGCCCAGTTTGTAATTATAGGAATCCTCTTCCACATTCTTATAGCCGACGGGCACTGAAACCAGGTCAGGCATATGGTTCAGTTCATGGCCCTCTCCGCCCAGGGACAGGTTCAGGAACTTATAGGTAGCATTGGTTTTGTCGTTTTCAAAAACCACATTTGCAATATAAAGGAAACTATAGTTGGGATTTTGTATACTGTTCTGGAATTCGTTAAAAGGAAGGAATTCATATTCGGTGATGGTCCACTCTTGTTCCATGGCTTCCTGTATCTCCTGGTCGAAAGTATTCAGTATGTTCGCATCAAGGACAACCATGGTCTTGGTCTCGAAAAAACGTTCCACTTCTTCGGGAGTGGGAACAAACTGCGCAATGCCAGCAGAAAAAAGCATCAGGGTGCTTATAAAGACAGATAGTTTTCTCATGATTTACAGATTAAATTTTGGTTTGACAGGGATGTATAATGGATTCCTTTCGTTGAACTTTCTAAGGTACAGAAATTTTCCTTGTTTCTTTTTCTTTCTTCTGAGTTGCATGAACTCATCGTGCAGCTCCGGGTCGCGCATCAGGAAAACCTCCAGGCTTTCAATATTATAATCGGCAATTTCCCCGCTTTCAAAATTCAACAGGTACTGCCTCATCTCAGAACTCGCAGTAGTTGTGGGGTAGCTGCCGTACCGGTAGCTGTAGTAGTTATACGGATTGGAATAGTAGGGATCATAATGCCTGGTATCGTATGTGGTGACCGTTGCCACAAAATGGCAGATCTGTCCCACAATGGTAATCCGGTGGAAATTATCCTCCACCCGTATATACAGTACACCGTTCCTGCTGAATCCCCACAGATCGTTAATATCAACAGTATTCCTCCCACCGACGGCATCGTAGAAGGCTATGGTTTTACTTTCCTGCAGGTATTCAAAGAATTCCCTGTCATCATATGCGGCACTGGTGAGCAAACGGGATCTGGGGATGGGCGAATTGGTTTTTACCTGCTCAAAGTTCAGATAAATGCCATCCTCAAACCTGAATTCCGGGGTAAACTTGACCAGCTGCACTGAATCCTCCTGGGAGCATATGAAGCCGGGATTCAATAAAAGCAAGAAACTCAAATATTTAATAAAGGACCCCTTCATCTCCAATCTCCCGCATATTTTTTATATATTGCTTCTTGAAAAGATTACTTTTTACTCAAACAAAAATACACATAAAAAAAGCAAGTTTTCATGCCAGTCCAGGAGAAAATATTCAGATTCTTCTTATTCGGAACCCTGCCTGAATCCAGTCAGATAAATCGTAACAGGATCATATTGCTGAATATGATCAATTCCGTCACAGCGCTGGTTATGCTTTTTTTCGGACTTGCTGCTGTTTTCAACGCTCTGTACGCAATGTCTATTGCACTGCTGGGTTCATTTATACTTTGCGCCCTGAATATAATCATCTTTAACAGGTCTTATAGACTGGCTATAGCCGAACACTTCCTGGTAACACTATGCAGTCTGATGATGCTCTATATGATCATTACCGGGGGAACTTCTGAAACGGGTTTTATCTGGACCTTCCTTGGCCCTGTAATTACCCTGATAATTCTGGGCCTGAAAAGAGGCAGCTATTTTGCATTGGGACTACTGGCTGCAGCTCTGGTACTGTTTCTTTCTGATTTCGGTTTTGTTCAGGTAGAATATTCCGCGGCCTTCAGTCTCAGGTTCGGAATTGCATACTTTTGCACCTATATCCTGATATATTCATTCGAATACCTGCGCATAAGGAATGTCAGAAAAATGGACAGGGCCCTGGAAGAAGCTGCCATTGAAACCAGGTCGAGGGATGAGTTTATTTCCAAGCTGTCCCATCAGTTACGTACCTCCCTGAACAACATAACACTCGTCAGTAATATAGTCAGTGAACTGGAACTGGATAATAAACAGAAAGATCTTATCGATACCATTATTGCCTCTACCAACAACCTCGTTGAAGCAGTAAATAACATCGTCAATGTATCTCATATTGATCTGAAACAACTGAAGGAAACAAAGATCCCGTTTGACATCTACGGCACCATTGACAGCATCATCCAGCTTTTCTCCGGCAATGAATACAGCTTACTTAAAATTTCCTTTAAACAGGATGAAACACTGACCAATCATTTGCTTGGTGACCCGATCAGGATCAAACAATTTTTTCTGAACCTGATAGAAACTATCAGTAAGGGGGAGGCTGAAGATAAACAAACCCTGGTTGAGATCAGTGTAGTCAACGAAAAAGAAACTGAGAAAGAAGTGGTTCTGCATTTCAATTGTAAGGTGTGCCTGTCAGAAATAAAGCGAAAGGGAGAAACATCGGAAACCGGAGAGAATATATGTTCCTGTTCCGAATTGATTTTTGATCAGGCAGATCTTTCCATACCCAAACGTCTGGTTGAGATTATGGGCGGGTCCCTGGTCCTTAACCGTACTGACACATCATGTATTTTCAGTTTCACCCTCCGCTTTGAAAAAAGTGAGCACAAGGCCAGTGTCAGCTCACTTGATTCCCAGGATGGGATGGAGGAATTAAAAGCTGCCAGAACGGTTCAGCTCAAGGATGCCAGTATCCTTCTTGTTGAAGATAACCTTATCAACCAGAAAATTGTGGTGCTGAGCCTTGAAAAGTATGTAAAAAATATAGATATAGCCCTTAACGGTAAGGAAGCCCTTGATAAATTCGGAACCTCTAATTATGACCTCATTCTAATGGACATACAGATGCCGGTCATGGACGGTATACTGGCTACCAAAAAGATCAGGGAGATAGAATCAAGTACCAGTCTTTATACACCCATCATTGCCATTACTGCTAACGCTATGACGGGGGACCGCGAAGCCTGCCTGGCGGTGGGAATGAATGATTACATCAGCAAACCCTTCCAGGTCGATATCCTTCTAGGAAAAATGCAGCACCTGCTTAACAGGGATGAACATCAGTCAGGCTGATGACCGAAGACAGGCCTGATACCTATTACCATTATGTCATCTACCTGATCTGCATCCTTTCTCCATTCTTCTATGCTTGCCTCCAGAATGGAACACTGCTTTCCCACGGGAAGCTTATGAATAGTTAGAAGTAAGTGCCTGAACCTGCGGTATTTGAATTTCTTGCCCTCCGGGCCACCGAACTGATCCGCATAACCATCGGAAAACATATACAGGATGTCATCTTTCTGAAGAAACAGTTTATGGCTTTTAAAATGCCTGTGATCAGATGGTGCCTGAATGATATCGGCTCCAATGGAAAACCGGTCGGCCTTGATCTCTATAATAGACCCATCCCTGATCAGGTATAAGGGGTTAAAGGCCCCGCTGAACTCAAGGTATTTCTCCTTTTTATCAAATACACACAGTGAGAGGTCCATTCCATCTTTCAGGTATACCTGTTCTCCATCAGAAAAGATCTGAGCGAAATTATCATTCAGGCTGTCAAGAATGACTGCCGGATTGGAAACTCCCTGGTCAGAAGTTATATTCCTGAAAAGCTCGAACCCGATAATTGATACAAAAGCACCGGGAACACCGTGTCCTGTACAGTCAACTGCCCCGACAAAGATCTTATTTCCATTCTCATTGATCCAGTAAAAGTCACCGCTGACAATATCCTTGGGCTTATAGAGGATGAAGGAGTCAGGGAGGATCTTATCAAAAAGCTCAAAAGATGGCAGGAGGGCCAGCTGAATGCGCCGTCCATAATTAATGCTGTCGGTAATATTCTTATTCTTTATAATAAGCTCCTCCTTTTGCTTTTCGACCTGCCGGGCAGCGACCTCTTTCTCTTTAAGTATCCTGTTTGACTTCCTGAGAGTCCTGGTCCGGTACTGAACAATCAGGTAAATGAAAGTTAGTCCAAGCAGCCCGTAGCTGATATATGCTTCCGGGCTTTTCCACCAGGGTGTGGGAACGATTACAGTGATCCCGGTTCCCTGGTCATTCCATTTCTGATCGGAATTGGAGCCTTTTACAGTAAACTGGTATGTTCCTGAACGAAGGTTGTAGAAAGTCACAGAGTGCTGGTTGCCTATATCTATCCAGGTATCTGTAACATCATTCCTTGTCATCTGGTACCTGTACCGGTTCCTTTCCGGTGCGGTATAATCCAGGGCCGAAAAATGTATGCTGAAAACCTGGTTACCCCGGGGGATTATTATTTTAGAGACCTTCTCGAGCGGACTGACGAGCCGGCCGTTCTTTCCTACCAGTTCAAAGGAAGTAAATGCAATATTGGGTATATAAGGATTAATCATGATGGAGTCAGGATGAAAACTGTTGAGACCCGAAATCCCCCCGAAATAAAGAAGGCCACTCTGATCTATGGCAGAGGCTCCCAGGTTATACTGATGGTTCTGAGTGCCTTCCGAAATACCATAATTACTGAATTCCCCCCTTTCAGGATCAAACCGCGAAAGGCAGTTATTGGTACTGATCCACAGCATTGAATCATGGTCTTCGATAATGGAATATACGTGGTTATTTGCCAGCCCATCCTGTTCATTGTATACCCTGAAACCTGAGCTTGATTCCTCATAGAGATGGAGTCCGGAGGCTGTTCCTATCCATATCCGGTCTCTTGTGTCCATAAAAAGCCGGTAAACCAGGTCAGATTTCAGGGAACCGGGATGATTGGGCCTGGCACGGATGAACTCGAACGAGTCTGTCCCGGGATCATAGATGATCAACCCCTTATCAGTACCGAACCAGATGTGCCCGGTGGTATCCTGCAGCAGGGTGAAGACATTCCTTACTGAACGCATTTCTATGCCACTGAAAACGGAATTTATCTCAAAAATCACTCCCTGTTCGGCATGGAGCCTGTAAATGCCATTGCTGCAGGCAAACCAGTATTGTCCATCCTCAGCCTGGATGACCTGGTATACCTTATTATGCTCAAACATCTGGCAGGATAAGCCAGGAAACATATCACACAGTCCGAGGAAGACTTTCTCACGGACTGAAAAGATCATAACACCATCTGATGTGCCTATCCAGATATTCCCTGCAGGGTCCTTATAAAGGCTATGAATAAAATTATCACAGATGGCATTACCTGTCCGGCCGTATGTGTCAATAATCCTTGTCCGGCCGGTTTGCACGTCAATAATTGCCAGTCCTTTCCCTGCCGTACCCAGCCACAACTCATCATTATGCACAAGAACAGCGGAAATATCATCTGAGGGCAAATGAGAATATTCCGGCAATTTGCTGCTGAGGATACTGAACTCATTCTCTTTCTCATTAATTTTCATAAGACCATCCCTGCTTGCCAGCCATATTATCTCAGAATGGTCAACCAGCAGCGAATTCACCTTTATTGCCGGTGGTCCCGGGGAACCGGATTGCCATGCTGAAGATCGACTGATTTGTCCGCTCGCTATGTCATACTTCAGGAAACCGCGGTCCAGGCCCACAATCAGTGAGTTTTGACCGCTTAAAAAAAGAGCATGTACCGGCTGGTCTGCATAAGGCCTGCCCCTCAGGTTTATTTTCCTGAATCTTTCCTCTGCCGGTGAGAAATGATATAGACCGGATGCAGCCCCTATCCACAGTTTGTTTTCTGTATCCGGACAGATAGCGGAGATCAGCCGGGGACCGGTCGCTTCCTCAGGACCCGGTCCGGCATAAAGGTGGATCCTGGATGAATCCCTGAAGAAGGATATTAATCCCTCAGGTGCACCGGTCCATACCACTCCATTAGGGGAAACAACCACCGGCATCCGTATGATTTCTTCAGTATTTACTTTCCTGTCAACCGGATGGGAATGATGGGTGATAATGCCCGTGACGGGATCCATCTGCTCAAGGTAGGATCTGGTTTTGATCCAGATATCTCCGGCTGTACCGGTGGCAAGCCCGTATATGGTATCTTCCTTCAGTGAATACTGCTCATCACTTCCGGCAATATATCTTGTAAAGCTGCCTGATTTCCGGTCGAGCCGGTTCAGACCCTTATTGGTCCCTATCCACAGGTCCCCGGACTGCCCCTCACATATTACCCGGATGAAGTTATCGGAAAGTGAACTGGTGTCGAAGGGAAGGTTCCTGAAAGTGCTGAATTCATAACCATCGTACTTATTCAATCCGTCCCTGGTTCCGATCCACAGAAATCCTATAGAATCCTGAAAAATAAGATTGGCAAAAGTATGCGAAAGTCCCTGCTTTATGGTGAACAAACCGGCAGTGGGCCCGGCCTTCTGACCATGCGCATCCCAAACTACAACCACTGCCAGCAGCAGCACTGCAGGTATTGCCGGAAATCTCTTCATAAGCTTGCTAAATTAACATTTATTACCGTTTCAGGCAATGAATGACAGGGTGCAAGCTTATTTAAAAAGGGTCTTATTTCTTATTCTTGACTATATCCTCGAGCATGGCTGTTGTCAGCGATTTCGGCCTCTCGAGAGGATATCCCAAGGCACGGTCCCATATAATGTTCGCACAAACCCCGATAGCCCTTCCTATAGAGAACAGTATGGTATAGAAATTATATTCCTGTACCCCATAGTACCACTGGATGACCCCCGAATGAGCATCAACGTTTGGCCATGGATTCTTTGCCTTACCCTGCTCCTCCAGTATGGGGGGCACAACCTTGAAGAGCATATCAACATATTTGAATAATTCATCATCTTTCAGGTGTTCCAGGGCAAATTCTCTCTGAACCATGTACCTGGGATCTGTTTTTCTGAGTACGGCATGTCCGAACCCGGGAATTACCTGTCCGGAATTGAGGGTATCCCACACGAATTGCTTCAATTCTTCTTCAGTGGGCATTTTTCCTGCCCTGGTATTGCGGTAGTCCTGGATCCATCTGAGTACTTCCTGGTTTGCCAGTCCATGCAGGGGACCTGCCAATCCGTTGACCATAGCAGAGTTAGCCAGATAGATATCTGCCAGTCCGCTGGCAACAAGGTGTCCTGTATGGGCACTGATATTACCGCTTTCATGGTCGGCGTGAAGGATAAAGTACATCCTTGACACATCATCATAGGGTTTCCCGATTCCCATCATATGGGCAAAATTTCCGCCCATATCCAGGTTGGGATTGGACTGGATGTTTTTACCGTCCCTGTACATTTTTGCATAAATGTATGCTCCGATCTCAGGCAACCTGGCCAGAAGGTTCATCGCATCCTCATAGGTCGGGTCCCAGTACTCCATTTTACTCAATCCTGCCTGGTACTTTTTATTGAAGAGTGATTCCCAGTTCATCGCGCTGATGGACCCTGACAGGATAGCCATCGGGTCTCCACAGCAGGGGTAAGCATCAATTACCTCGTAGACATACTTGGGTAGTATCCTCCTGTTACGGAATTCATCAATGACTTCCTCCACTTCCTCACTCGTAGGAATATCACCCGTCAGAAGAAGATAATACAGGCCTTCAACGTAAGGCATGTTTCCATCAGGAGGCTTTGGAAGTTTTTCAAACACTTCTGGTAGTGTATATCCTCTGTACCTGATTCCCTCCATGGGATCCAGATAGGATATATCCGTAACCAGGCATTTCAGCCCTCTCATTCCACCAATCATTTTAGCAATGGTGGCCTGATCAACTACCGTATCGCCGGATTCCTTCATAAGTTTCGCGGTCCTAGGCCTGTGCTGATCAATTTTTTCCTTAAGTTTTTCTTTTAGTTTTGGCATGTGTGATATAGTTTTAGGTGCTCTTTTTAAATATACAAATAAATTGATACCTCCAATATATTGTACAACAGTCCAGGTATTTTCCGATAAACAAAAAAGGGTGACAACCTGCCGGCTATCACCCTGTATATGAATTATTTCTGAAGTTTTCCTATTTCAGAAATTTAAAATCTTTTCCCGGATATTTTGCAGTGGGTCCGAGTATCTCCTCAATCCTGAGCAACTGGTTGTACTTGGAAATCCTGTCAGAGCGGGAAGCTGAACCGGTCTTGATAAGGCCGGTATTCAGGGCAACTGCCAGGTCTGCAATGGTCGTATCTTCCGTCTCTCCGGAGCGGTGTGATATGATGGATGTCATTGAGTTACAGGTCGCCAGCTGAACAGCATTGATGGTTTCTGTAAGGGTCCCTATCTGGTTTACCTTAATGAGGATGGAATTTGCCGATCCTGCATCTATTCCTTGCTGCAACCTTTTTACATTGGTAACAAAGAGATCGTCACCTACAATCTGAACCCTGTCACCAATAGAAGCAGTTAACTTCTTCCACCCTTCCCAGTCATCTTCAGCCAGACCGTCTTCAATGGATATTATCGGATATTTGTCCACCCATTCCTTCCAGTATTTCACTATGTCGTCAGAAGTCTTATCCTCATTGGTTGATTCGAAATGGTAAATGCCTTTTTCTTTATTATAAAATTCAGAGGCGGCTGGATCCAGTGCAATATATATATCATCACCCGGTTTGAATCCGGCTTTCTCTATGGCCTCGAGCACTACCTCTATGGCTTCTTCATTGGAATTGAGATTGGGTGCAAAACCTCCTTCGTCACCGACATTGGTTGAATGCCCCTTGGCTTTCAGGACTGATTTAAGGTTATGAAAAACTTCAACGCCCATTCTTAAAGCCTCCGAAAAACGGCTGGCGCCTACCGGCATGATCATGAATTCCTGTATGTCAATCTTGTTATCAGCATGTGTCCCGCCATTAAGTATGTTCATCATAGGTATAGGCAGGGTGTTGGCATTGGCTCCTCCTATGTACCTGAACAAGGGCTGACCGGTAAACTGAGCTGCTGCCTTGGCACAGGCCAGGGATACACCCAGGATAGCATTGGCCCCCAGGTTGCTCTTGTTTTCGGTCCCGTCAAGTTCGATCATTTTGGTATCGATCTCATTCTGATCGGCCACAAAAAAGCCCTGCAACTCTTCGTTCAGTATCTTGTTCACATTATCAACTGCGTTAAGAACTCCCTTGCCTAGAAATCTGCCCTTGTCACCGTCACGCAGTTCAACTGCTTCATGAACCCCCGTGGATGCACCGGATGGTACAATAGCGCGACCGATGAATCCGTCTTCAGTGAGAACATCAACTTCTATAGTAGGGTTCCCCCGGGAATCGAGTACCTCTCTTGCCTGGATATCAATAATTTGTGCCATAATTAATCGTTTTATGATTGTTCAGTTCCTTTTTTCTTTTCTTCTTCTGCTTCAGCAGCAGGTTCCTCTTCTTTCACCCCGGCAGCCGGTGTTCCCTCTTCAGCTTCATCTGTAAGTTCAGCCACCTCTACTTCCTGGTCCCCCGTGACAACATCAGCTCCTGTTTTCTTCTTTCCGCCCCTTCTTCTCCTGGATGCTTTGGGTTTGGCAGCATCCTTTTCTCCAAGCAGGTTCTCATTATAATCCACCAGCTCGATTATGCACATATCGGCATTATCACCCAGCCGGGGTTCAATTTTGATGATCCTGGTATATCCACCGGGCCTGTTTCCAACCTTGGCTGCCACATCCCTGAATAATTCAGTTACCGCATCTTTATCGCGTAAGGATTTGAAAACCATCCTCCGGGAATGAGTTGAATCCTCTTTGGAGCGTGTAATCAGGGGCTCGACAAAAATACGCAAAGCTTTGGCCTTGGCTGTAGTAGTCGTAATACGTTTATGAACAATCAATGAAGTGGCCATATTGGCCAGCATAGCTTTACGGTGCTGACTCTTCCTGCTCAGGTGATTTAACTTCTTCCTGTGTCTCATTTTACCTTAATCCTTGTCTAATTTATACTTAGTTATATCCATCCCAAAACTCAGACTCATACTCGTAAGCAGTTCATCAAGCTCTGTAAGTGATTTCTTTCCAAAATTCCTGAATTTCAGCAGATCGTTTTTATTGAATTTAACCAGGTCCCCCAGTGTTTCCACCTCGGCAGCTTTCAGGCAGTTCAGGGCCCTTACCGAAAGATCAAGGTCAACTAGTTTGGTCTTCAGCAATTGCCTCATGTGAAGGACCTCCTCGTCAAATTCTTCATTGGCAAACTTCTCGTCTGTATTGAGAGTTATTTTCTCATCAGAGAAAAGCATGAAATGATAAATGAGGATCTTGGCGGCTTCCTTCAAGGCATCTTTTGGATGTATGGAACCGTCTGTCTGAACCTCAATTACCAGTTTCTCATAGTCGGTTTTTTGCTCCACCCGGTAATTTTCTACCGCGAACTTGACGTTCTTAATGGGTGTAAAGATCGAATCAATAGCAATCAACCCGAACTCTGCATCCAGAGGAGTATTTTCCTCGGCAGGCACATAACCCCGGCCTTTATTGATGGTCAGTTCCATCTGTAATTTGACATCGGGCTCCATATGACAGATGACCAGGTCCGGATTAAGAACCTTGAACCCGGAAAGGAATTTATTCAGGTCTCCGGCCCTGAATTCTTCCTGACCGGTAATAGAGATCATGATCTTCTCATCGTCCACATCATCTATCTGTTTCTTGAACCGGATCTGTTTCAGGTTCAGGATGACTTCGGTTACGTCTTCAATCACACCGGTAATAGTAGAAAACTCATGTTCTACATTGTCTGTTTTAATGGTGGTGATGGCGTAACCCTCCAGTGATGATAAAAGGATCCTCCGCAGGGCATTACCAACTGTAATTCCGTAACCCGGCTCGAGGGGACGAAATTCGAATTTACCTAGATACTCGTCCGACTCGATCATTATGACCTTGTCAGGTTTCTGAAATGCTAAAATTGCCATATAAATGTGATTATAATTCTATTTTGAATACAGTTCAACTATTAGTTGCTCTTTAATGTTTTCCGGGATCTCTTCTCTTTCCGGCCTGTTCATAAACTTGCCTGCCATCTGGGCATCATCCCATTCCAGCCAGGGTGAATTTCCCCTGTATGTGGATGCCAGCGAATTTACAATTGTTTCCATGGATTTCGATTTCTCACGCACACCGATAATATCACCGGGACGCAGGGTATAGGACGCGATGCTAACAATTTCCCCGTTAACGGTAATATGCCTGTGAGTTACCAGTTGCCTGGCACCACTGCGAGTGGGTGAAATTCCCAGCCTGAACACTACATTATCAAGCCTTGATTCCAGCAGCTGGAGCAGGACCTCACCGGTTACTCCTTTACTGCGGGAAGCCCTTTCAAACAGATTGGAAAACTGTCTTTCCAGCACGCCATAGGTATACTTGGCCTTCTGCTTTTCCTTAAGCTGAATGCCGTATTCTGACTGTTTCCTCCTGCGCTTATTCATCCCGTGCATCCCGGGAGGAAAGTTTTTCTTTTCCAGAATTTTATCCGGTCCGAAAATCGGTTCCCCGAATTTCCGTGCGATCTTTGTTCTTGGTCCTCTGTATCTTGCCATTTATCAGATTATTTTTCTTTCCCTGTTTTTATACTCTTCTTCTTTTCGGAGGCCGGCAACCATTGTGAGGCAGGGGTGTAACATCAACGATCTCCATTACCTCAATTCCGTTGGCATGTATGGTCCTTATGGCAGATTCCCTTCCTGAGCCCGGACCCTTAACAAATACCTTCACGCGGCGAAGGCCCAGGTCATATGCTGTTTTTGCGCAATCCCCTGCGGCCTGCTGGGCAGCGTAAGGTGTATTCTTCTTTGATCCCCTGAATCCCATTTTACCTGCTGATGACCATGCAATTACATGTCCCGTTGCATTGGTAAGGGAAACAATGATGTTATTGAAGGAGGCATGTATATGCGCCTGTCCGTTTGGATCGACCTTAACCGACCTTTTCCTGGATGCTCCTGTTTTCTTTGCCATAAATTATTTCTTTGTAAGTGCTTTCTTTTTATTTGCAATGGTTTTTCTCCTGCCCTTTCGGGTACGGGCATTGTTCTTAGTACTCTGTCCGCGAACCGGCAGGCCTATTCGGTGACGTATTCCGCGATAAGCGCCGATATCCATGAGCCTTTTGATATTCAGCTGTACACTGGACCTCAGTTCGCCTTCGACCTTGTAATTGTCATTAATGATGGCACGGATCTTGGTCGTCTGTTCGTCATTCCACTCGCTGACCTTGATATTGCGGTCAATCCCTGCTTCATCAAGGATTTTCTGGGCCGTACTTCTACCAATACCGTAGATATAGGTCAGACCTATTTCTCCGCGCTTATTTTTTGGCAAATCTACTCCTACTATTCTAGCCATTAGTCTAAATTAAATTGGTTCGCAAAATTATAAAATTAACCCTGACGTTGTTTGAATTTGGGATTTTTTTTGTTTATTACGTACAATCGTCCGTTTCTCCTGACTATTTTGCAGTCAGCAGTCCTTTTTTTCACTGATGCCCTTACCTTCATTCGACTATGTTTTTTTTACTATAATGTTATCTATACTTATTAAACCCATCCAGGTATCTTGTCTTTTTGTTGCCGGCCTCCCACTTTCGCAACACCAGCCTGGCCGGCGAACCCTTACAGGGTTTCATTTTATTTATATCTGAATGTTATTCTGCCTTTTGTTAAATCATATGGTGACATTTCCACCTTTACCCGGTCACCTGGAAGCAGTTTTATATAATGCATCCTCATTTTACCGGAGATATGTGCTGTTATCACATGTCCATTTTCCAGTTCTACCCTGAACATTGCATTAGATAATGCTTCAGTAATGGTTCCGTCCTGTTCTATGGAAGGTTGTTTTGCCATATTATTTTAATCTGTTATATGTAAAGCTTCTTCTATATATTCAAATGTCGACAGTACATCCGGTTTATCCTGAGCTACGGCAACGGCCAGTTCAAAATGTGCAGAGGGCTGATCATCCCTGGTCAATATCGTCCATCCGTCTTTAGCCTGTTTGATGAATTTCTCCCCCATGTTGATCATGGGTTCCACACACATGCACATCCCTGATTTCAGTTTCAGGCCTGTCCCCTGCTTTCCGTAATTCGGCACTTCCGGTTCTTCATGCAAGGCCCTGCCCAGGCCGTGCCCGACCATTTCCCTGACTACTGAATAACCGGCATCTTCAGCATGCTTCTGTACGGCATGACCAATATCTCCAACCCGCTTCCCGTCCCTGGCCTGCTGCAGTCCATGGAACAATGATTCCCTGGTCACACGGAGAAGCATTTTCAGTTCCTCACTCACTTCTCCCACGGCAAAGGAATATGCCGAATCACCGAAATACTTATTCAGCTGTACCCCGCAATCCACTGCAATAATATCTCCTTCCTCCAGAGTACGCCCCGATGGTATCCCGTGAACCACTTCAGAATTTACTGAAGTACAGAGGGTCTTCGGGAATCCGTTATATCCCAGAAATGCCGGGATCCCTTTATGGTCCCGGAGATACTCTTCTGCTACCCTGTCAAGCTCAAGTGTGGTAACTCCCGGTTTGATCATTTTTCCTACTTCAGCAAGTGTCCTGGAAACCAGCAAATTACTTGCTCTCAGCAGTTCGATCTCTTCCGGGGTCCTAATTGTTACCATTCAAAGAACGTTAATTATTAAATGGCAGACACACTGCCTGTTCTGCCCTTAATCCTTCCTGATTTCATCAGTCCGTCATAATGCCTCATCAACAGATGACTTTCTATTTGTTGAAGTGTATCCAGCACCACTCCCACCATGATCAGCAGGCTGGTTCCTCCGTAGAACCGTGCAAAGGAGGAACTTACTCCGGCCAGCATGGCAAAAGCCGGCATTATAGCAATAAATGCCAGGAATATAGATCCGGGCAGGGTGATCCTTGACATAACCGTGTCAAGGAACTCAACTGTTTTTCTTCCGGGCTTAACCCCCGGGATGAATCCACCGTTTCGTTTCATATCTTCGGCCATCTGTGTAGGGTTAATCGTAACAGCCGTATAGAAATAGGTAAACAATACTATCATTATGGCAAAAACCAGGTTATACCATAATCCGGTGATGTTGGCAAAGGCTGCTGCAAACCCCGTAAGGGTTTCAGAATTGGCCCAGCCTGCGATGGTTAAGGGGACAAACATAAGGGCCTGTGCAAAGATGATCGGCATAACCCCGGCAGCGTTAACTTTAAGCGGAATATACTGCCTTACCCCACCGTACTGCTTATTCCCTACTATCCTTTTTGCATACTGTACCGGTATCCTGCGGGTACCCTGTACCAAAAGGATGGACATCATGAATACCACAAAGAGTATGACTATCTCTACCAGGAAAGCTACCAGTCCGCCCCCAAGCTGCTCCAGCCTGGCTCCGAACTCAGCAGTTACGGCGAATGGCAAACGTGCTATGATACCTATCATAATGATCAGGGAAATACCGTTCCCTATTCCCCTGTCGGTAATACGTTCTCCCAGCCACATAATAAACATGGTGCCGGCAGCCAGTATGATCACCGAGGAGAAAGTGGCAAAGGGGCCACTTACAACAAATGCCGATGCAGGTATCTGTGCATGCAGGTTGGCCAGATAGCTGGGACCCTGTAACAGAAGGATGGCTACGGTCAGGTAACGGGTGATCTGGTTCATTTTCCTTCTTCCGCTTTCGCCCTCTCTCTGTAACTTCTGGAAATAAGGTATGGCTATACCCAGCAACTGGATTACGATTGATGCCGATATATAGGGCATGATCCCGAGGGCAAAGATGGAGGCATTTGAAAAGGCACCCCCCGAGAACATATCCAGCAGTCCGAGCACCCCCGATGCAGTCTGCGCCTTCAATCCGGCCAGCTGGGATGGATCTATCCCCGGCAGGGTAATAAAACTCCCCAGGCGGTAGATCAGCAGGATGCCAAGAGTATACAGGATCCTGCTTCTCAGGTCCTCAATCTTCCAGATGTTTTTTATGGTCTCAATTAGGGCTCTCATGCTTTAGATTTTTTCTGCGGTTCCTTCCAGTGCTTCTATGGCTTTCTTTGCTGATTCTGAGAACGCATGTGCCTTAACATCAAGTTTCACTGTCAGCTTACCATTACCCAGTATCTTAACAAGACTTTTGCGGGAGATGATCCCGTTGTCGATCAGGGTCTGTACATCAATTTTTGTTAATTTCTTCTTCTCAGCAAGTTCCTGCAGGGTTGATATATTTACCGCTTTATATTCCACGCGGTTTATGTTTTTAAAACCATATTTCGGTACACGGCGAATCAGCGGCATCTGTCCCCCTTCAAAGCTATAGTTACGACTATAACCCGAGCGGGATTTCTGACCCTTATGCCCCCTGGTGGCGGTTCCTCCCTTTCCGGATCCCTGTCCTCTTGCAATTCTTTTCTCTTTCTTTACTGAACCTTTGGCCGGTTTCAAATTGCTTAAATCCATAATGCTTTTCCTATTATTTCAGTTCTTCAACAGTAACAAGATGCATGACTTTCCTTACCATCCCCAACACCTGGGGGCTTTTCTCATGCTCGACAGATCTGTTCATTCTTCTTAATCCCAGTGCATCGAGTGTAAACTTTTGCCGCTTTGTACTTCCTATCCTGCTGCGAACCTGCGTGATTTTTATCTTAGCCATTTTGTGAACTCTTTTTTAGCCGTTAAACACCTTATTCATCGACACCCCCCGTTGCTGTGCGACCATAAAGGCATCGCGCAGCTCAAGCAGGGCTATAAATGTAGCCTTCACCAGGTTATGAGGGTTTGAAGAACCTTTGGATTTTGCCAGTACATCCTTTATCCCTACACTCTCCAGCACTGCCCTCATAGCACCACCGGCTTTTACACCGGTACCACTGGATGCGGGCTTCAGAAAAACCTTGGCACCTCCGTATTTCGCTAATTGTTCATGCGGGATGGTTCCTTTATAGATAGGAACTTTTATCAGGTTTTTCTTGGCATCCTCTATGCCTTTTGCAATAGCGGTAGTCACCTCGTTTGCCTTACCCAGGCCATATCCTACTATTCCGTCTTCGTTACCGACTACCACAATAGCTGAAAAACTGAAGGTCCTTCCTCCCTTGGTAACCTTGGTAACCCTCTGTATGCTGACCAGGCGGTCCTTTAATTCCAGGTCACTGGTTTTAACTCTTCTGATGCTTGTTGCCATGATAAATTAAAATTTTAATCCTCCTTTTCTGGCTGCTTCAGCCAGTTGTTTGATACGACCGTGATACAAGTAACCGCCGCGGTCAAACACAACGTTTTCAATACCTTTGGCCAGTGATTTTTCGGCTATGAGCTTGCCAACCAGCTGAGCCTGTTCGCTTTTATTGACTCCTTTTTTCTCGGCCACTTCCTTGTTCCTCGAAGAGGCTGATACCAGTGTGGTTCCTTCCTTATCATCAACCAGCTGAACATAGATCTGCCTGTTACTCCTGAATACCGACATTCTGGGACGCTGAGTGGTTCCCGAAAGGTTCTTCCGTATCCTTTTCCTGATTTTATTTCTTCTTTCCTGTTTACTGATAGCCATTTTTCTACAGTTTTCAAATTACACACTTGCTGCCTTACCTGCCTTACGCCGCAGTACTTCCCCAACATACCTGATCCCCTTGCCTTTATAAGGTTCCGGCGGCCTCAGGGCACGTATCTTGGATGCCACATGTCCGATCAGCTGCTTGTCGAAGCTGCGCAGGGTAATGATGGGATTGGCACGTCTTTCTGTTTTTGCCTCTACGCTTACTTCGGGGGGGAGCTCAATTATAACATCATGAGAGAACCCAAGGCTCATTTCAAGCCTCTGTCCTTTAGCCTCAGCCCTGAATCCTACGCCCACCAGTTCCTGCTGGATCTCGTACCCGGTAGATACGCCATAGATCATATTATTGATAAGGCTCCTGTAAAGTCCGTGTTTTGACTTATGCTCCTTTTGATCTGAGGGCCTGCTCACGACGATCTCTTTTTCCTGTATGTCAATCTTAATATCAGGATCAACCTGCTGGGAAAGTTCTCCCTTGGGCCCTTTTACCACGACCAGGTTTTTTGGATCAACCGTAACGGTAACCCCTTCTGGCAGTTCGATCGGTAGTTTTCCTATTCTAGACATTTTCTTTCTGCTTTATTCTTGCTACTATTTTTCTTTCTTCTTTTTACTTGCAACTTTTTACTTGCTACTTGCAGCTTTCCTAGTGTACGTAACACAAAACTTCCCCGCCTATATTCATCTTGCGAGCCTCCTTATCTGTCATCACGCCCTGTGAGGTCGAAACGATGGCTATCCCAAGCCCGTTCAGCACCCTTGGCAATTCCTTCGCACCGGTATACTTCCTTAATCCCGGACGGCTAACCCTCTTGATGGATTTAATGGCCGGGGATTTTGTCTCTGCATTGTATTTCAGGGCAATCCTGATAAGACCCTGCTTATCGTCTTCTTCAAACTTAAAGCTGAGAATATAGCCCTTCTCCAGGAGTATCTTTGTTATCTCCTTTTTCATATTGGATGCGGGGATCTCAACAATCTTATGTCCGGCCATCAATGCATTACGGACTCTGGTTAAATAATCTGCTATAGGATCAGTCATTTCTTTTAATGAATATTTTTACCAACTTGCTTTTTTAATTCCCGGAATCAGTCCGGATGCCGCCATTTCGCGGAATGTAATACGGCTGATGCCGAATTGCCTCATGTAGCCCTTGGGCCTCCCTGTCAGGCTGCACCTGTTGTGCATGCGATTAGGATTTGAGTTTCTCGGCAATCTGCTCAGTCCGACATAGTCGCCCTCTGCCTTCAGTTTTGCTCTTCTTTTCGCATACTGATCAACCATTTTCCGGCGCTTGCGTTCACGGGCCTTCATTGATTCTTTTGCCATTGTTGTATATTTTATTTTTTAAACGGTATTCCGAATTCACGCAATAATGCAAAACCCTCCTCGTCGGTTTTGGCCGAAGTTACAAAAGTGATCTCCATACCAAGGATCTTATTGATCTTGTCGATATCTATCTCCGGGAAGATGATCTGTTCCGTGATACCCATGGTATAATTTCCCCGTCCGTCAAATTTGTTGCTGACTCCCCGAAAATCCCGGATCCTCGGCAATGCAGCGTTTATCAGTCGTTCCAGGAATTCGTACATGTTGTCACGACGCAGGGTAACCCTTGTACCGATGGGCATCTTTCTGCGGAGCTTAAAATTGGATATGTCCTTTTTCGACGTGGCCTGTACCGCTTTCTGTCCGGTAATAAGTGTCAGCTCCTCCTGGGCAACATCGATCAGCTTCTTATCGGCAACTGCTGCGCCTACTCCCTGATTGATAATAATCTTTTCAAGTTTGGGCACCTGCATGACAGATGTATATCCAAACTCCTTCATAAGCACAGGGATGATATCCTCCCTGTATTTTCTTTTTAATTCAAGTACCTGTACCATTACTTAAGTTCCTCTCCGGATTTTTTAGAATAACGAACCAGCTTATTTTTATCATTGAGTCTTCTTCCTACCCTGGTCGGCTCTCCTGATGAAGGATCAACTGCCATCAGGTTGGACATATGTATGGGGGCCTCCTTCTTGATAATCCCTCCCTGCGGATACTGGGCATTTGGCTTGGTATGCTTTGAACCCATGTTGATCCCTTCCACGATTGCCTTGTTTTTATCCTTGATCACGTCGAGGACCCTGCCCTGCTGTCCTTTGTATTCGCCGGTATTGACATATACCGTATCACCCTTTTTAATATGTAATTTCTTTTTCTTCATTCTCTGTTTATTCAAAAGATCATGTTATCAGCACTATATCACCTCCAGTTAAACATGGTGGTTTTTTGTTGCCGGCCTCCCACATCCCATTCAACTGCCAGGCCGGCGAACCCTCATTTGTATAATTTTTGCTGGTTGATAATATCATTATTTTCTGCTATTATTTTTGAATTATATAATTAATTATTGATGAGGGTTTCTTCATTCTCTGTTTATTTTAGAGTACCTCGGGTGCCAGCGATATTATTTTCATATACTTTTCTCTGAGCTCCCTGGCTACCGGTCCGAAAATCCGTGTCCCCCTGATCTCATCCAGGTTATTCAGAAGTACAACTGCGTTGTCATCGAAACGGATATACGAGCCATCACGCCTTCTGACTTCCTTGCGGGTCCTTACAACGACTGCCTTTGAAACAGTTCCCTTCTTGATCTCACTTGCGGGCATTGCAGATTTTACAGTGACCACAATTTTATCGCCGATGGATGCATATCTTTTACTGGTTCCACCCAGTACCCTGATGCAAAGTACTTCTTTTGCACCGCTGTTATCTGCTACCGCTAATCTGCTTTCCTGCTGTATCATGATTACTTGGCTCTTTCAATGATTTCAACTAATCTCCAGTTCTTTGTTTTGCTCAGGGGCCTGGTTTCTGCAATCTTAACCGTATCTCCGATATTGCATGAATTCTCCTGGTCGTGAGCGACAAATCTGGTGGTTTTATTAACGAACTTACCATAAATGGGATGTTTCATCTTACGCCTGACGGCTACAATAATGGATTTCTCCATCTTGTTGCTGATGACAATCCCAACACGTTCTCTTCTGATTTTCCTTTGTTCCATTATTTTGTAATAATTTCTTCTATTGTTACCTACATGGGCTATACTGCCTGTTTTTCACGGTTTCTCCTGTTCAATTCAGTTAGAAGCTTGGCTACTACGCGCCTCGAAACAACTAACTTATTCGGATTGTCGAGGGGAGAAATGGCATGATTCAGCCTGAGCTTGGTCAGGTAATCCCTTTCATTCTCAAGACGCTCCTTAAGTTCTTTGTCTGTCAATTCAAGTATTTCTGAACTTTTCACTTGCCTATAATTTTATAATTCAACTTCTTCGTAATCCCTTCTGACCATCAATTTAGTAATGATGGGCAATTTCTGAGATCCCAGTCTCAGGGCTTCCCTGGCTACCTTGGAAGAAACCCCTTCAATTTCCATGATGATCCTGCCCGGGGTTACCGGCGCCACAAATCCTTCGGGAGCACCTTTACCCTTACCCATCCTGACCTCTGCAGGCTTTTTGGTTATGGGTTTATCAGGAAAGATCCTTATCCACAGCTGCCCTTCCCTTTTCATATGCCTGGTTATTGCCTGCCTGGCTGCCTCAATCTGCCTGCCTGTGATCCATGCAGTTCCCATGGCCTTAATTCCGAAAGATCCGAATGCAAGCTGGTTTCCCCTCTGTGCATTTCCTTTCATCTTCCCTTTCTGTCTTCTGCGGTATTTCGTCTTTTTTGGCTGTAACATTCCTGAAATATTTAATTTGTTATCTTCTTTTCTTTTTAAAGGCGCCACCCTTCATCTTGGCATTCTTCATTCCTATATTCGGAGAGAGATCCCTTTTGCCAAAGATCTCGCCGTTACAGATCCAGACCTTGATCCCGATCACACCGACCTTGGTATTCGCCTCACAGCTGGCATAGTCAATATCGGCACGCAGTGTATGCAATGGGATGCGCCCTTCCTTGTAGGTTTCGGTACGGGCCATTTCGGCTCCGCCCAAACGGCCGGCAATCAGCACCTTGATCCCTTCAGCTCCCATCCTCAGTGTTGAGGCTATTGCCATTTTGATGGCCCGGCGGTAGGAGATCTTCCCCTCGACCTGCCTTGCAATATTGTTGGCTACAATGGTAGCGTCGAGTTCGGGTCTTTTAACCTCGTATATATTGATCTGTACTTCTTTTTTTGTAAGCTTCTTTAATTCTTCCTTAAGCTTATCGACTTCCTGTCCGCCTTTCCCTATGATGATACCCGGACGGGCAGTATTGACCGTTACGGTGATCAGCTTGAGGGTTCTTTCAATGATGATCTTTGAAATGCTGGCTTTTGCAAGCCTGGCATTCAAATACTCCCGTATCTGGTTATCCTCGGTAAGCTTGGAGGAATAATCATTTCCTCCGTACCAGTTCGAATCCCAGCCTTTGATTATTCCCAATCTGTTTGCTATCGGATTTGCTTTTTGTCCCATTAACTTTCAGTTGTAGTGTTTTCTTTTATTGTATCGCTGTCCAGAACGACTGTAATATGATTTGATCTTTTACGTATCCTGTGTGCCCTTCCCTGGGGTGCAGGCCTGATTCTTTTGAGGGTCCTTGCCTGGTCAACAAATATCTCGCTTATATACAGCTTGCTTTTCTCAATCCTGACACCTTCATTTTTATTCTGCCAGTTGGATAATGCGGAAAGCACCAGTTTTTCAATTTTCTTCGAGGCCTCTTGCTGGCTGAATTTCAACATATCAAGTGCCTTGTTAACCTCTACCCCGCGAACGGTATCTGCAACCAGCCTCATCTTTCTCGGAGAGGTAGGGCAATTCCTGAGAATAGCAAAGTATTTGTTCTTTTTTTCCTCTTTTATTGCTTCGGCTCTGTTTCTTTTTCTTGCTCCCATTTTTCTGAATTCTAATTATCAAGCATGTAAAACCTTACCTGGCTTTCCCGCCGTGTCCCCTGAAAATCCTGGTAGGTGCGAATTCTCCCATTTTATGACCGACCATATTTTCGGTAATGTATACAGGGATGAATTTATTTCCGTTGTGAACGGCTATTGTATGCCCCACGAAGTCAGGAGATATTACCGACCTCCGTGACCAGGTTTTAATAACTGATTTCTTCCCTGAATTATTCATATCCAGTACCCTCTTCTCCAGTTTAAAATCAATAAAAGGACCTTTCTTAAGTGACCTGCTCATTGAGTTAAATAATTAAGTTATTTGCTTTTTCTTCTTTCAATAATATACCTGTTCGAGTCTTTCTTTTTTGACCGGGTCTTGAATCCTTTGGCCAGCACACCTGTACGCGATCGGGGATGTCCTCCCGAAGCTCTTCCTTCTCCACCTCCCATCGGGTGATCCACCGGGTTCATAGCTACACCCCGGGTCCTGGGACGGCGGCCCATCCACCTTGACCGGCCTGCCTTGCCTGATTTCTCAAGATCATGATCCGGGTTAGAAACAGTACCAACTGTAGCCTTGCAGCTAGTCAGTATCATCCTTGTCTCTCCCGAAGGCAGTTTGATAATGGCATATTTGCCATCCCGGGAAGTCAGCTGGGCATATGAACCTGCACTCCTTGCGAGAACAGCCCCCTGTCCGGGCCTCAGCTCTATATTATGAATAATGGTACCCAAAGGTATGTCCGCAAGTTTCAATGCATTGCCAAGATCCGGTGAAGCCTTGCTCCCGGACATGATCTTCTGTCCGACCTTGAGTCCATTGGGTGCAATTATATACCTCTTCTCGCCATCTTCATAGACCAGAAGGGCTATCCTGGCCGAGCGGTTCGGATCATATTCTATGCTTCTTACCTGCGCAGATATATCATCCTTA
>CAZILN010000309.1:0-7994 GCA_964540005.1 uncultured Bacteroidaceae bacterium
CTCCCCAGCGGTAGTAAGTAGTATCGCGCGGATACAGGTGTTTGGCCAGCTGCTGGGTTATGGTACTCCCTCCCCCGGAACTCGATTGTCCGAGTAATATGGATTTTACCAGTACTCTTGCCAGTCCACGGGCATCTACGCCCGAGTGTTTATGGAACCTGATGTCTTCGGTGGCAATCAATGCATTGACAATATTCGGTGATAATTCGTTGAAATCAACATAGGTGCGGTTTTCAAGGGCGAAATTTCCCAGCAGAACAGAATCTGCCGAGTAGACTTCAGAAGCCAGGTTATTCTTTGGATTCTCAAGATCCTCAAAACTGGGTACGTAACCCAGCCTCCCCGAGGATAGCAAAACAAACAGAAGGGTCAGTACCAGATAGGGGATACTGTAAAGAAACCAGAAGAGTATAAGAAACTGTATCCTCCGACGTTTTCGAACTGCCATCCGATAATTAATTTCCGGCAAAATTAATAATAATTTGATGCCCATGCCCGATCATTCCCTAATTAATACCCATGTACACACCATAAAAAATCATGACTAAATCCTGATTTTTAAGACTGACAGCAACCGAATAAATTGCAGTTAAGGCTCACAAATGGGAATAATTTGAAATAAAATTTGGGAGATAGTTTTTGATTTGTTTTACTTTGTCCTGATTTTTTTACAGGAACTGAGAATCAATATGGAAGATAATCTGGTAATAGTAGAGTCTCCTGCCAAGGCAAAAACCATTAGCAATTTTTTGGGAAAAGACTTTCTGATCAAATCGAGTTTTGGACATATCAGGGATCTTTCTAAGGACAACTACGGTATAGATATTAATAATAATTATTCTCCCCAATACATTGTCCCCGAAGACAAAAAGCATGTTGTAAAGGATTTAAAGAAAGCTGCAAAGGAAGCCAGTGTTATCTGGCTGGCTTCTGATGAAGACCGGGAGGGTGAGGCCATTGCCTGGCATTTATGTGAGGTATTGAATCTCGATCCTGAAAAGACCAAACGGATAGTATTCCACGAGATCACTAGAGATGCCATTGATAATGCCATACTAAATCCCAGGTCTATTAATCTGGATCTGGTAAATGCACAGCAGGCAAGAAGGGTACTCGACAGGCTCGTGGGTTTTGAACTCAGCCCGATATTGTGGAAAAAGGTAAGGCCTGCTCTTTCAGCAGGGAGGGTCCAGTCAGTGGCAGTCAGACTGGTAGTTGAAAGAGAACGTATAATAAATGCATTCAAACCGGAATCTTCTTTCAGGGTAAGCGGAAACTTCCTTTTTACAGACAAGCAGGGAAAGCTTTATAAGTTCCAGGCCGAGCTATCATCCAGATATGGTAAAAAAGATGATGCCCGAATATTTTTAGAAAGCTGTAAAGATGCGGTTTTTACGGTATCCGATGTGTCAAAGAAGCCAGCAAAAAAAACCCCCGCACCGCCCTTTACCACTTCAACACTTCAACAGGAAGCAAGCAGAAAACTCGGCTTTTCTGTGGCACAAACCATGAATGTGGCTCAAAAACTCTATGAAGCGGGGAAGATCACATATATGCGTACGGATTCGGTTAACCTTTCAAAAACGGCACTGGCCGCTTCGAAAAACGTGATCAGCGAGCAATGGGGTGTGCAATATTCAAAAACAAGAAACTTCAAGACCAAATCAAAAGGGGCACAGGAGGCTCACGAAGCCATACGTCCCACATACATGGAAAACAACAGTATCAGCGCATCAAGGGCTGAACAGAGGCTATATGAACTGATCTGGAAGCGTACCATTGCATCCCAGATGAGCGAAGCCCTTCTGGAAAAAACAACTATCAAGATAACTGTATCAGGAAGAGATGAACTTTTCATCGCTGCAGGAGAAGTTTTGAAATTTGACGGGTTCTTAAAGGTATATACAGAATCAACCGAAGACGAACAGGATGAGAATAACAAAGGATTACTGCCACCCCTTCAGGAAAACGATAAGGTAGATCCCGAGGGGATTGAAGCCGTTCAGAAATTCAGCAATCCTTCTCCACGGTTTACAGAAGCCAGCCTGGTAAAAAAGCTTGAGGAGCTTGGGATTGGCCGGCCATCTACCTATGCCCCGACTATTTCAACAATCCAGAAAAGAGAATATGTAATCAAGGAAGACAGGCCGGGAAAAGACAGGAGCTATGATACGATCAGTTTAATATCCGGGAAAATAAGCGAAGTTACCAGAAAGGAGAATTACGGTACGGAGAAATCCAAGTTGTTCCCTACTGATATAGGAATGCTTGTTAATGATTTTCTGGTAGAACACTTTAAGGATATCCTTGAATATAATTTTACGGCTAACGTTGAAAAACAGTTTGATAAGATTGCAGAAGGAGAGACTGAATGGACCAGTATGATTGATAAGTTTTATCATCCCTTTCACGACAGGGTCATGGAAACTACAAAAGTAAGCAAGAAACCCACCGGTGAAAGACTTCTTGGGAATGACCCTGAGAGCGGGAAACCTGTCAGTGTCAAGATAGGAAGGTTCGGTCCTATGGTTCAGATCGGTCTTACAGGTAATGAAGAAAAACCCAGGTTTGCAAGCCTTTTAAAAGGGCAAAGTATTGAAACCATCAATCTTGAAGATGCACTTGAGCTATTCAAGTTGCCAAGGGAAATTGGCACCTTCGAAAATGAGCAGCTGGTTATAGGCGTTGGTAAATTCGGGCCATATGTCAGGCACAAGGGAGTATTTTATTCTCTTGGCAAAGATGATGATCCTCTGACCATAAAGGCGGATGCAGCCATAGGGATAATTAATGCAAAAAGGGAACAGCTTATAAATAAAACCATTAAAACTTTCACTGAGGACCCTGATCTTCAGATCCTTAAAGGGAAATGGGGACCATACATTAAACACGGGAAAAAGAATTACAGGATTCCTAAAGATACTGAAGCTGATTCCCTGACATACCAGGGCTGCATGGACATCATCAACAGCAAAAAATAAGTATTGGTTTACCGCTTATGAACCTTAATGATTATTTTAATCCTGTCAGTCTGGATAAACCGGATAATAATACGCTCTCGGAACGATCAATTTTTTGCAGGAACATCAGCATAAACACACCGGATACTCCGATCCCTGAATCTGTTTCCTGTGATATTGCCCTGATCGGATTACCTGAAGACAGCAGGGACGATCCCGTTGAGGTGCTGCCTGCCGACAGGATAAGAAGCAAATTATACCAGTTATTCCGGATCGGTTCAAGCCTCAGGATAATTGACCTGGGCAACCTGAAAGCAGGAAATACAAGACGCGATACCTATTATGCCCTGAGGGATGTTAGCAGTGCTTTACTGGAAAAGGGAATTACCATTATTAACTTCGGCGGCACACAGGACCTTACCTATGGAAGTTTCCTTGCCTTTGAATCCGCCAAACATCCCATAGGTTTTGTAAGTGTTGATTCAAAACTGGATATGGGTATCATTGATGATGAGATCAGGGCAGAATCCTATCTTATTCCTGTTTTATCCCGGAACAGGGAGGTATTACTATCTTACACCAACCTTGGACACCAGAAATTCTTTGTCGATCAGCAGGACCTCGACTATCTCAACCAGTATTTCTTCCAATCCATCAGGCTGGGTGATATCAGGTCCAATCTATCCGGGGTTGAACCCTTTTTGCGTGATGCCAGCCTGGTAAGCATTGATCTCAACTGCGTTAAACAGTCAGATGCCCCCGGAACTACTCATCCCTCACCGAACGGATTCTACAGCGAAGAGATCTGCCAGATATCCAGATATGCAGGTTTAAGCAACAAAATAAGCAGTTTTGGTATTTATAATCTCGCAGCGGAATGTGACAGCAGGCAACAGACGGCCTACCTCTCTGCACAGATGATCTGGTATTTCATTGATGGCTACTCACAGAGGATAGTAGAAAATCCTTCACCCGGCTCGCGGGATTATAAGAAGTTTATTGTAAATATGAACAGCCTTGAACACGATATTGTCTTTTACAAGAGCACACAGACCGAAAGATGGTGGTGTGAGATACCCATACAGAAAGGCAGTGGCAAAAAGCCCAAATACATGATCCTGTCCTGTTCCCAGGAAGATTATGACAGGGCATGCAGCCAGGAAATCCCTGACCGGTGGTGGAAAGCTTACAAGAAAATTAATTAGCGCAATTCACTGCCAGAATATCCTGCCGCAGTGAATCAGGAATCCGGTTTTTTATCCCCTTTAATAATAATATGCAATTATTAACGTAACATTATGTAGAAAAAGGGTATAAGAGGCTGAAGAATACCCTGTTGTTATTAACACTTAATTGTTAATAAAATTTGTTTGAGAATAATATTTTTACTTATTTTACCCTTCTTATATGGGGCTGTGAAAGCATTGATATTTCAGGCAAACAGGCGAATATGAAACGGGCCGCACTTATTTTTGTTATTTTAAATTGCATGATGGTGTCCACTTACTCTCAACATGATTCTCAATTCAGCCAGTACATGTTCAACATGGCTGCCATTAATCCGGGATATGTGGGAAGCAGTGACATGATATGCCTTTCTGCTATCAATAGGCAGCAGTGGGTTGGCTTTGAAGGGGCACCGAACTATTCTTTCGTAAATGCTAATGCCTCAGTAAAACCATTTGGAATTAATTCAGGTGTAGGAGTGTCCATTCTCAGTGATAACGTGGCTTTTAACAGGGATTTGAGTATGTCTGGGGCTTATGCCTACAGGCATGAGCTGAGACAAGGCACCCTGGGTATAGGAGTCAACCTGGGATTGTATAATAAACGGCTGGAAACTGCTGAATTCTATTACCCGGAAGATATCGGCATTAATCCTGACAATGATCCTGCCGTTCCCAATACAGATGAGAGCCGAATGGTATTCGATATGGCATTCGGGGTTTTTTATAATACCGATAAACTGTATTTCGGTTTATCAACCACGCATCTTAACCAGCCCAAGATCAAATATGTTGAAAGCAAGCCGGGATATATCGGCAGGCATTATTATGCCATTGCAGGCTACCGGATACAGCTGCCCAACCCTATAATTGAGATTTTACCCTCTGTTTTCCTTAAAACAGACGGGAGGGGCAATCAATTTGATGCCAGTGCCCTTGTCAGGTACAATAAAAAGTTCTGGGGTGGCGTTTCTTTTAGAGCCGGTGATGCCCTTATAGGAATTATTGGTTTTGAACTGTTTAATGGTGTGAGAATAGGGTATTCATATGATTTTACTACATCGGATATTGGTAATTATAGTGACGGATCTCATGAATTTACACTGGGCTATTGTTTCAGTCTGAGTCTGGACAAAAGTCCGCAAAAATATAAGAGTATTAGATTTTTATAAGAATTGATTGATCATAATTAGAAAAATTTTTTTTATTTTAGGCTATCGAAAAGCTTGAAAAATCAATAAGTTGCACATCCTAACAACAGATAAACTATGAAAAAATTACTTGCTTTAGGCCTTCTACTTGCGCTTTTTGGGAGTTGCGGGGAAATATATACAGGAGAACTGACAGGAGTGCCGGGAAGAAAGAAGTATTTTGAACCACAACCCCATGGTATGGTTTTTGTGCCTCAGGGAAGCTTCAATCTGGGTCCGGCAGACCAGGATGTTTCCTTTGCACAAAATACATTTACCAAGACAGTAACTGTAGATCCCTTTTATATTGATGACACAGAGATCAGGAACAATGAATACAGGCAATTTGTTTTCTGGGTTAAGGATTCGCTGCTTCGCGAACTGATCGGGGAAGTCCTTGAGGATGAATTCCGGATTATTACCGATGAATACGGCAATGACCTGGAAGAAGATCTCTATGGCAGGACGTACAGGCTAAATTGGGATGAGAGGCTGGATATTTCCAAGCTATCTGAAAACGAGGATGTCCGTCAGGCTGTTGAGAACCTGTATTATGCCAAAGAGGACAGGTTCTTCGGACGCAAAGAAATCAATGTGCATAAACTGAATTACAGGTATTTCTGGATTGATCTGCAACAGGCTGCCAAGCGCCAGAACACCTATCAGAACAATTTCAACGAAGATATTGCTGATCTTAGCGAAGAACCCGGACAATATAACGGAACAGTCATTGACCAGCAAGGAAACGAAATCGCCATTGAAGGCCGCCGTTCATTCATCCTCAGGGATGTCGTAAACGTATATCCCGATACTCTTTGCTGGATTCGTGATTTCACCTATTCCTATAATGAACCCATGGCCACCATGTATTTTTGGCATCCATCTTATGACCAGTACCCGGTCGTTGGTGTAACCTGGAAACAGGCACAGGCATTCTGTGTATGGAGGACAGAATTACTTAACTCGTCCCTGGTTGCCAGCGGGGATTATTTTGTGCAAAATTACAGGCTTCCCTTTGAAACAGAATGGGAATTTGCTGCCAGAGGAGGCCTTGCCAATTCTATGTATCCATGGGGAGGAGTCTATACCAGAAACAGGGATGGTTGTTACCTTGCCAATTTCAAACCCCTCAGGGGTAATTATGCTTTTGACGGTGCAGTAACCACCCAGGCAGTCGGATTCTATGAACCCAATGAAATAGGCCTCTATGATATGGCAGGCAATGTTGCTGAATGGACAGCCAACGCCTATGATGAGTCAGCCTACTTCTTTTATCACGACCTGAACCCGGATTATAAATATAATGCCACTGCCCAGGATAACCCGGTAATGAAAAGAAAAGTTATCAGGGGTGGCTCCTGGAAAGATATTGCATTCTACCTGCAGGTCAGCTCCAGGACCTATGAATACCAGGACACTTCCACTTCATTTATCGGATTCAGGTGTGTCCGGTCCTATCTTGGCAATAATTAAATTAAATTCAGTTATTAATTCTAAATCAGAAGATCATGAATGTTACAGAAATAGTTCAAAGTGCCGGATGGAAAAAATTTATGGCCAAACTCTACGGATTTGGGGCCTCGATCGTCATTCTGGGTGCCATGTTCAAGATCATGCACTTCAAAGGGGGAGGGCTGATGATCACCCTGGGCCTTGGTACTGAAGCGGTCATCTTCTTCTTTTCCGCCTTTGAACCACTACATGAGGAACTGGACTGGACCCTGGTATACCCGGAACTTGCCGGGATGACGGACCCTGATGAACTTGACGAATACCGTGAACAGGCAGTTGCCGGGCGCGGAGTAGCTCTGGACCGCTTTGAAGACCTGTTCCAGCAGGCAAACATCAGTCCGGAAGCCATAGAAAATCTCGGTACTGGATTGAACAGCCTGGGCAGAACAGCTGGAAATATTGTTGATCTGACGGAAGCTTCTGTTGCCACAAAACAGTATCTTGACAAAATTCAGGGTGCCGCTGATAATGTTGGCACCCTCACTTCCAATTACAATGAATCGACAGAAAAACTGGCCAGTTCGGTTAATACCCTGTCAGGAGCTTACAGCCAGACGGCTGAGGCCATCTCCCAGACCGGTGCAGAAGTGGCCAAAAAGTTTGCTGAGAGCGGTGCCAGCCTTGCCGGCTCCTATTCAGACCTTAGCCAGAAATTAAAAAGCGATTACGAAAATATTAGCAAGGGGAACCAGTCATTCGGTGACCAGCTGACAGACATCAATAAAAACCTTCAGGCCCTGAATTCAGCCTATGAATCACAACTGAAAGGCACCAATGAACATATGAGAGGTTCGGATGAGGTGTACAAAGGCATGGAACAAATGATGAAGAACCTGAAAGATTCTGTTGAAGAAACACAGAAGTACAAGGAAGAAATGAGCAAACTCAGCCAGAGCCTTGCGGATCTTAATAATATTTACGGGAACATGCTGGCGGCAATGAATGTAAAATAGGTAACTGATTAAACAGACCATAGACTGATTAACTACAACAAATAATATATGGCACACGGAAAAGAAACACCGAGACAGAAGATGATCGGGATGATGTACCTTGTTCTGATGGCATTGCTCGCGCTCAATGTTTCCAAGGAAGTTCTTGAGGCT
>CAZILN010000310.1:0-16356 GCA_964540005.1 uncultured Bacteroidaceae bacterium
ATTTTCTCAGGTTCGGTTGGACAGTCTGATGAACCGCCTGGAAAATGAGATGAGTGATACAAGCAGGATTATTACCCTTCTGGATATATCAGTTATACTCAGAACACATGACCCCGCCAGGGCTCTTTATTATGCGCAACAGAGTCTTATAGAATCCGAGAGAATAGGGTTCAAAAAAGGGATAGCGGACTCTTACAGGCACCTTGGTGTTGTAAGTAAAGATCTTGGAGATTATCAGAATGCTGTGGATTATTTCACCGGTAGTATTCCGATTTATGAAGAAATTAATGATAAAGAGGGACTCGCATCCCTTTATAACAGCTTTGGCAGTTTATGGACTGCCCAGGAAAAATGGGATCAGGCACTTAAATACTTCAGGGAAAGCCATAAGGTTTATGAAGAAATAAACCAGGTAGAAGGTGTAGCATCCACCTACCTGAATATAGGAACAGCACTTGACTTACTCGGATATCAGGATTCGGCTCTGGTTTATTCGAATATTGCCATGAAATATTATGAGGAGCTGGATAATGACCTGCTGTTATGCGCGGGTTATTTGAACATCGGACGGTATCATGAAGACTGGGGTGAATATGATAAAGCTCTCGACTATTATGGCAGGAGCCTGAGTATAAGTAAAAGGATCAATGCGAAGAACAGAACAGCGAATTCTTATTCAAATTTTGGAGCACTGTTCAAAAAGACAGGAGATTATCAACTCGCAATTTCTTATTTTGATTCAGCGCTGACGATACTATATGAACTTGAATTAAAAAAAGAACTGTACGATATTTCTGAAGATATGATATACCTGTATACCCTTACAGGACAATATGAAAAAGCTGTTAATTTTTATGAACTAAACAGGCAATATGAGGACAGCCTGGGTCTTGATAATATGGTGGAGGAACTGACGAATTTCGAATGGTCGAGACTGCTGGAACAGGAAAGAAAGATTAAGGACCAGGAGATGTCCCGGATGGTTTTAATAAGGAACTTCACCTGGATCGCACTTGGCCTGGTGCTGGTACTTGTCTTTTTTATTTATCGAAACTTTCGTGCAAATCAAAAGGCCAAGCAAATCCTTGAAGAAGTGGACCAGTTGAAATCCAGAATGTTCTCCAATATTTCTCATGAGTTCAGAACACCTTTAACATTGATCCTGAGCCCGCTTGAGGAGATGCTGGCAGAGGAATCAAAGATGAGTATTTCGAGGAAAACACTGGAGATGATGTACCGCAATGCCAGTCAACTGCTCTCATTGGTGAATCAGATGCTTGACCTTTCCAAAATGGATGCAGGTAAACTCAAGCTTGAGTTAAAGGAGGAGGATCTGATTAATGGACTGAAGATAATGATCAGTTCCTTTGTTTCTTTGGCAGAACATAAGAAAATCAAATATAAACATCACCTGAGCCATGAAAAATGGGTGGCGTATTTTGATTACGATAAAATTGAAAAAATTCTAAACAATTTGCTGTCAAATGCCATTAAATATACGCCCGAGAAAGGAGTGGTGACAGTACATATTATTATCCTGGAAAATAAAAACAGCACCTTGCCGGCTACTGAAAGAACAGGTGAAGAATACCTGCTAATCAGGATTAATGACACAGGACCGGGTATCCCTTCGGACCAGCAGGATAAGATATTCAGCAGGTTCCACCGTGTGGAAAACGGAGTCTCACCTGAAAGTCCGGGAACAGGAATCGGCCTGGCGCTTGTCAAGGAACTTATTGAATTGCTTCATGGAAGCATTGAGCTTGAAAGCAAACCTGGAAAGGGTACTACCTTTATCGTATATATTCCCCTCGATAAAGATCATTTAAATGAACATGAATATTCAATAATTGGTGAAGCCCAACAGGAGGAAAATGCATTAATTTCCGGAGTTCAAGAAATTGATGAGAGCATAGAGATTGAGGAGGAAAGCGTTCAGGAGGATGTTGAGGAAGGAGCACCGGTAATTCTGATTGTTGAGGATAATCAGGATATACGTTCACACATACACGATTATATCAAGGACGAATACCAGGTACTGGAAGAAGAAAACGGTGCAAGGGGACTGGAAACGGCCCTGGAAAAGATACCTGACCTGATAATAACAGATCTGATGATGCCGGAAATGGACGGCGTGGAAATGTGTGAGAAGCTGAAGACCAATGAACTAACCTCTCACATCCCTGTTATAATGTTAACCGCAAAAGCCGATGTCACCAGTAAAATCGAAGGCCTGGAAACCGGGGCGGACGACTATATTACCAAGCCTTTTAATATGAAGGAGTTATCAGTCCGGATCAAAAACCTGATAAAGATACGCAAAGAACTAAGGGAAAAATTCACCAAGGGTATTTCCCTCGAGCCAAAAGAGATCTCGGTCACTTCCTATGATGAGAAATTCCTGAAACGCGCATTGCAGATAGTTGAGGAACGCATAAAAGATAACGAATTTGATGTCGCTGCTTTCGGGAAGGAGATTGGTATGAGCCGGATGCAGCTGTTCAGGAAAATCAAGGCCATGACAGATCAGAGTCCGACCGATTTCATAAGGACTATCCGACTGAAACGGGCTGCCCAACTGATAAAGGGTAATTTTGGCAACCTGGCCGAGATAACCTACGAGGTGGGATTCAACCATCCTTCTTATTTTGCGAAAAGTTTTAAGGAATTATTCGGGGTTTCACCTTCGGAATATTCCAGCAATCCGCCCCCCGATTAGAATATCCACTATATTTTAATAAAGATACTTCGTTTAAAGAGCCAGTAACAGAGGTACCATTCAAGGGCGAACACTAACAGGGCATTTATTATATGAATTATTCCCTCAGTAGCATTCAGGGCACCCAGGAAACCTTCGCTGAAGATCATCATGAAGTCGTTGAACCACTGACCTCCAAGAGTATTACTGATCATATAGATCAGGATGGGATTCATGCCGACAACGGTAAAAAGCAGGACCCATTTTCCGGGTTTCCTGATGTCGGCTATCCAGTAACACAGGGCCAGGGTCAGCAGGCACCATCCACCGGAAGCCAGTACAAAGGATGTGGTGCTTATTCTCTTGATAATGGGGGTAAGTCCGCTCCAGTCCATCCCGTAACCGATTATCAGCCAGGATACACCGGCAAGTATCAGCCATTTCATTTTCCCCCTGTCATTAAGGGAACTTTGCAGGAGTTTTCCGGCCAGCACTCCCCAGATGGTATGGGCAGCAGTCGGGATGCAGTTAATGGCCACCCATCCGCCACCATTGATCTTATTCATCAGGACCATGTCCATCCAGGCGCCAAAATTTTCTCCCTGTACGAATGGTTTGTCAAAACCCTCAATGCCGGTAAAACGGTACAGTAGCTCGGTAAAGACCAGCAGGCCAATAGAAATAATGAACTGTGACCTGATTTTCATATTTAAGATAAGGAAGGCCAGCATTATGGTAAAACTGAGCTGCGACAGTACGTTCCATAATTCCCATACTACTTTATGGCTGTATCCGCAATGAAGGATCAGCCCGAACAGCAGGAGTATAAGGCAGCGGACCAGCATATGCTGGAAGGTCTGGTACCAGGTTTCGCCCTTTGATTTGCGTTTGGCAATGGAGAAGGTCATGGCCACACCCACGATAAACATAAAGAACGGCTGGATAAGATCCCAGAACCTCAGACCGTTCCAGGGGTGATGGTGGAACTGCATGGCAAGAGCATGAATAAAACCATCAGGATTGCTATAGTCTTTTAATGCCTGGTACAGGTGGGTTCCCTCAGCGACGAGCAGGAACATGGTAATGCCCCGGAAAAGATCAAGGGAAACAAGACGTTTGCCAGGTGTGGCGTGGGATGTATTTTCTGTCATGGTATGGGATTTGAAAAGGCTTGTTACATAGTATGCTTTATGCTAATATAAATATAACACTTATTCATTTCAGGACATACTGAAACCCGGATACTCTCCCTCCAGAATAAGCACATCAATTAATGATTGACTGAAAAGGAAGAAGCCGGGGTTGATCAATCATGCCTGAGTGCCCTGACAGGGTCAATCCGCGCGGCCCTGATAGCAGGATAGAGTCCGGCTGCCAGGCTTACCAGGACAGAAAATGCAACGGCGCCAAGTATGAGCCACATGGGGAAATAGAAAAGATCCACCCTTTCCGTTAACTCAGGCATGATCCTGGCATTCATGATCTGGTTGGCTATCCGTGTGACTCCCCATCCCAGCAGCAGGCCGAATACGGCACCGATCAATCCGATAAAGGATGCCTCGACGAAAAAGATCGTTTTAATGCCGTTCTCACTGCCTCCTACTGCTTTCATGATGCCAATTTCCCTGGTGCGTTCAAGGATAGACATAAGCATGGTATTAATGATACCCAGGGCGGCTATAATCAGTGCGATAGTGCCTATTGCACCCAGCATGCCGTCCATGATCATGAAATTCAGCTTTATTTCCTTCAGCTGGTCAGCCAGTGAAAACACTCCAGCTCCCATATCTTCAATTTCTTTGCGTATCCTTCCCATCTCCTCAATTTTTTCGACCCTGACATAGATGGAACTGTAGGTGCCCTCCTGTTTATCTGAATCCAGGATATCCCATACACTGGAGAAGGAGAGCCTTGGGATCTTTTCAGCAGTAACGAGTGGCAGGTAGACCCCGCCCCGGAACCGGTTAAAGGAAAACTCATCCCCGGGCCTGAGTATGCCGGTAACAGTATATTCCATACTCACCTCCTCGAAAGGCTGAAAATCACGTTTCAAAAGTATTCCAAGCGGATTGAAAGGCATGTCCCGGCTGAGGGCAGCAGTCACGATATTGATCTTACTGCCTATCAGCGAATCGGGAGAAAGAATTTTTACCTCTTTAAGAGAATCCTCACGGGACATTTCATAGTCCAGGCCCTGATAGTCTATGATCATACCGAGCTTTCGTAAAACTTCCCATCCGATGACCACCGACTGTGCGCTGTCATCAGTAAAGAACGTTCCGGCCAGCAGGTCGTTATAGGGATAATATTCTCCCATCGTAGCGGGGAAAGGCTGAATACTGGCAGTGGTTTCCTTATCCCCGTATACAATCCGGCCCGGGAAGGTTTCATCGGGGAAGGCAATTTCAACACCATCAATTATCCTTATTGCATCCAGGATACTATCGGTAAGGGGTTCAGGAGTATCATCCAGCATTTCACCTATCCCTGAAAAATCTCCCTGCCTGAGATCATCGAAGTTGATTGATTTTGGTGTAACGCTCATGCTGGTGAAAAGATCGTTCCGGTAAAAGGCATCAGTAATATTCTTCTGAAGACCGGTGCCAAAGCTTACCATGGAGGTCAGGGTGCCTATCCCTATCACCACGCCAAGGATGGTCAGTGAAGCCCTTAATTTGGTTCGCCATAGGTTAGCGAAACCCATACCTGCCATATCTGAAAATTTCATATCTGATCTACTATTTTTCCGTCTTTTAACTTAATTATATTGTCACAGACAGATTCAGCAGTCTCCTGATCATGAGTGACCAGCAAGACCGTTATTCCCCTGTTTTTATTCAGATCCTGTAGCAATCCGATAATTTCACCTGCCGTTATGCTGTCCAGGTTCCCCGTAGGCTCATCAGCCAGCAGCACAGCCGGCTCATTTGCCAGTGCCCTGGCTATGGCTACCCTTTGTGTTTCTCCTCCGGACAATTCGTTTGGCAGGTGTTCTATCCTGTCTTCGAGTCCAAGCTGAACAAGGAGTTCGCGAGCTACCTGTATCCGTTTCCTCCTGCCCAAACCTGCAAAGGTCAGGGGCAATTTGACGTTTTCCAGGGCAGTGCGGCTGGGGATCAGGTTAAATGACTGGAAGATCATTCCTACAGAATACCTCCTGTGTAAGGCCAGTTCCTGCCGGTTCATCTGTGCGAGGTCTGTGTTATTGAAGAGGATCTGTCCGGAACTTGGTTTATCGAGTCCGCCGATAAGGTTCAGCAATGTGGATTTTCCGGATCCGGATTTTCCTATAATCCCAATGAAACTACCCTCATTTACCTCGAATGAAACACCATTCAGGGCAGGGATCTGCAAGCTGGCTTTATAATAGATCTTGGCTATGTTTTTTACCTGGAGGATCATGATTAATTAAATAACAACTGAAATCAGGGATATAATATTGCAGTATAAACCTCCAATGGTGAACCGGAGGTTATAAAAGTGTTGAATTAGGTATCATACGGTGAAGATCTGCTATTTAGTCAGCTCAATTCTTGCCAGTTCAATACCCTCCCAGGCATCATCTGTAAGCCTGATCTCAAGGATAAAATCACCACTTTCTGATATTTCGATCTCTCCAAAGCTTATTGTTGCGAACTCCCCGCCTGTTGCCTCTATTTCAGCTTCAACTGTTTCTTCATTAATTTCAACCGTCAGTTTACATGGCTCATTGGCTTTTACAAGTGCTTCAACAGTATACATCCCCGGTTCGCCTGCATTAAACATCCATTCAAACCAGGCCCTGCGGTCTTTCCAGTTGGTAATTACTGATGTTGAACCTGATCCTTTAAGAACTGCCTGTGTACCGTAACCCGGGTTGTATAAATCGGCAAAGTCAGCTCGAAGAACCATGCTACCCTCAGCCAGTGAGGGCATGTTGCTGGTAATCTTCGCCTCTCCCTTTGTCTCAACCAAAATAACTGTGTTTACCGGGTCCGGGACCTCAGCCGGCAGGTGTATCAGCAGTTCGCCTTCTTCAGCTTCAAATGATAATTTGTGTTCTTTATCACGTAATAAGTAAACAGATCTTATCCTGGCCTTTAATCCGGGTACCCTGAGCACCTGGTCATCCGGCCAGTTAAAAACATGAAAGAAAAGGATTGTCCCTTTTTCAGTCTCTTTTACCGTACACCTTCCCCAGGGTAATTTAAAGAAAGGGCTGGCACCTGTACCGTAAATTGACTTGGAGTTTACTGCCATCCATTCTCCTATCTTTTGTAAGCGTTCAATGCTGGGATCAGGGATCAGGCCTTCAGCAGTCGGTCCTACATTCAGAAGCAGGTTGCCTCCTTTGCTGGCTATATCCACCAGCATCCTGATCAGCGTTTCTGAGGATTTCCAGTTATCGTCATAATGTTTGTATCCCCAGCTTGTATTCATGGTCATGCACACCTCCCAGTCATAATCGAGTCCGGTGGGAGGGACATGCTGTTCGGGTGTGGAAAAATCCCCCGGCCATGGTCTGTACAGCCGGTTGTTGACCAGCATATCAGGATACTCATCAGCCACATCCTGCAGTAACCGGGCCGCTTCTTCGGTCATGCCCCTAGGTGTATCCCACCATAAAATATCAAGTCCCCCGTAATTTTCCAGGATCTCCTTTACCTGCGGTACAGCCTTGCCTTCAATGTAATTCATCAGTGGCTCCCGCTCCAGTTCAGGATCCCAGTGCGACCCGCCTTCTTCGATATTCCAGTAAGTACCTCCCGGTTCGTGCCAGTCCTGGGCCTGCGAATAATAAAATCCCAACCGCATTCCGTGTTTCTTACAGGCTTCAGCCAGTTCTTTCAGGGGATCACGGTCGAAAGGAGTTGCATCCACAATGTTGTATTTACTCGCTTTTGAATGGAACATGGCAAATCCGTCATGATGTTTCGAAGTAATTACTATATATTTCATGCCGGCATTTTTTGCCAGGAGTACCCACTCTTCAGCATTATACTTAACAGGATTGAAAGTCCAGGCCAGTTTTTCATATTCTTTGACGGGAATCTCAGCCCTGGCCATGATCCACTCGCTGATTCCTGGAATTTGCTCTCCTTTCCACTCACCGGCCGGCTGGGCGTATAGGCCCCAATGGATGAATAAACCGAAGCGTGCATCTCTCCACCATTCCATTCTTTCATCCTGCTTGGTCATTGCCTGGTCTTTTTCGGAAACTTCTTTTGTGGTACAGGAAAGGCTAAGCACGATAATGCCTGTTATAATAAATACTTTTCTCATGATTGATGGTTTTATTTCAGACATCCTTTAGCCTGATCATTTTCAGACCGGTCATGATAAGACCTGTGGCCAGGATGATCACGCCCATCATTCTGAAGACCTGTTGCAGGGGGCCGAAGAGGGGTGACAATCCGAAAAGGGGTGCTCCAATGACAATGAACTGCAGTCCCCAGGATGGAAGATAATCACAACTCCTGCTTGTCAATCCAAAGACAAAATAACCGATACTGAAACAGAGTCCGCCTACAATGATAAGCGACATGAGAAAGGTATTCATATATACCGGTCCGTCATAAGCCAGGAGTCCGGGATCAATCTGCACAATTATCTTATACAGGTAAGCTTCCCACAGGAGCTGACCCGAGGTAATTGTTAAACCAAAGATTGCCAGTATAAACCCGGATAATCCCAGTAATTTATTTTTTGGAAGCTGCAGGTAGAACATGCCGGTCAGGCCGATGATCCCGAAGATGCTGCTGAAGACACCTATTGAATTTATCCAGATCCAGTTCGGGTGGGAAACGAGCGGGACTATGGATTCCCTGAGTTCGGAATATGGCAGCAAAAGCCCATACAGTGCCCAGTACAGGAAGAAGCCCGAACCGTAAATAATATTTGATAATCCTGCCAGATTTACAAAGCGTCTCATGATTTCAGTTTACAGGTACTCAAAAAATAATGGCACATAAATATCACAATTTTTTATGAAACACCCATGATAATGTTTTGCCTTTGGCGGACTTCCATGCCCGGTTCAATAATATCAGGTCAGAACAGGTAAAATCAAACGGGTTTTCATCTTACCAGATAACTGGAAAGAGCCGGTATTTTGTCTTTTGGATATAGGATTTATACCCATCCAGTTCATTCTGCAGCGTCCTGTCTTCCATACTGGTCCTGATTACCAGTGTGATGGCTGCAAGGAGTCCGGCAAATAAACCATAGAAGGATCCAAGAATGAGCGGAGCAGCCATATGACAGAGTATGATCCCGGTATACCCGGGGTGCCTGACCAGGCTGTATGGGCCATCCTGGATCACTTTATGATCACGGTCGGTTTGTATGCGTACGTTGGTTTCAAAATGTGTATTGACATACATGGCCCAGTAATTCATTATGAACCCGATGGTGAATACTGCAATACCGGGGATCATCCATGAGGCAGTGAGCCCGGACCAGTGATATCTTCCCACATCCAGTCCCATCAGGGCCGGCTGCAGGTAGAAAGCAAAGATCCCGAAGACCGGGACGAGGATCTTATCCCATGATTTGGAATCCTCTTTGCTTCGCCTTGCGCCGCGTACATTCATCAGGCCCGGATCCTTTACCGCGATCAGAAGGGTGCCGATGATATAGTATACCTGGATCATGATAAAATAGATCCATGCCCGCTTAAGATCCGTTTGTCCCGCACAGGAGAAGAAAATTGCAGCCATTATACCCGGACCGATAATGAATCCGAAACATACTATGTAACCATACTTATCGAGGCGCTGTTTTTCTGTCATTGATACTTATTTCTATACTTCCTGAAATTGTTCTCAAACCGTTCCCTGCTGATGGACCTTCCGTGTCCGGGGTAAAAAGTCTGACATCCTGTATCCGCCAGGATCTGCCAGGATCTCATCAGCCGGGAAATATCATTGGCAAATGGTGGGAATATGGATTCCCTCATAATGCCAAACATGCTGTCACCCACAAAGGCATGCTTATTATCCATTATAAGGCTGACAGAACCATTGGTATGTCCGGGTGTGGGAAGGATGTATGTGCCTGCTCCGAATTCGCTGATCTCATAACGGTCTTCAATCAGGATGTCAGCTGCAACTGCTTCATAAGCAGCAAGTGAGGGGTATAGCTTTCTACCCAGAAAGCTCAGGAGTTTTCCGGCTAAGGTGGTCCCGGCAGGAATATCAGTATACCCCCTGCCCAGGGAACCTGCTTCATTTTTATGAACCAGTATCTGTGCCCCGGTTTTTTCCCTGATCTCTCTGAGTCCGTCTACATGATCATAATGGGTGTGGGTAAGCAGGATCAGTTTTATATCGCTTAATCCAAGCCCGTTCCGGCTAATTGCCTGATATACAACCGAAAGATATTTTTTTGCTCCGACATCGATAAGCATTCCCTTCCCGTTTGTTATAATCAGGTATACATTCACCCTGCGGGTAGGTATACTGACTATTTTATAATCCACTTATAAAGGAATTTCTGCTGAATACCGTCAGTGCCAGGATTAATCCTGGTAAATAAACATTTCTGTACTTCATGATGATGTTGATTTGATACTATTTTTGCCCCAGGAACCAGGAAATGTGGGTACATTCGGTACAGATGAAACAGGTGGCACTTTTGTTGGCCCAGTCAACATCGAAAAAGGAGGCAACAGCGGTGTTAAGCTGTGCACGTCGTGAAGTGAACATATTGTTTCCGCATACCGGGCAAATAAAAGGTTTTCCGTTAACGGTGGCTGTTTCGGGAATTTTTTTTCGGGCCATGATTCGAATTTTTTGTATTAACTGACAATTTATATATAATGCACGTAAATAAGAAACCGGGAATAATAATAAATTAATACTTTTAACTGCTGCACCTGTGAACTTTGAACTTTCGAACTTGTGAACTATAGGCTGACCAACGGACGGATTATGGCATATGCTTCGGGTATGGTCGGCTGGAGCATACTGATCAATGTTATTTCGGTGATGCTTATCTATTTCTACATGCCACCCGGGAATTCCGGTCTGGTCCCACTGATCCCGCAGGTTACCTATTTGAAGATATTTTCTGTTCTGGCCCTTATTGTTGCTGGCGGAAGGCTTTTTGATGCCCTGACCGATCCCCTCATTGCCTGGAAGAGTGACCGGTCGATATTTAAACGAGGAAGGAGGATACCCTTCATGAGGGTCGGCTGGATACCTGCCTTTGTATTCTGCCTGGCGGTATTTATACCCTTAAACCATGCAGTGAGCAGGGAGAATACCTTTTTCCTGATAATCAATCTTACCCTGTTTTACCTCTTTCTTACCCTATATTTTATTCCATACAATGCATTAATGCCGGAGCTTGCCCCCGGCGGCAGGGATAAGATCAGGCTTTCTACATGGCTGTCACTAGCCTATGTTCTGGGAATGATTTTTGCGGCACAGACTCCTCTGCTGGCCGATCTTGTCGAGAACCGGTTTCAAATTCAGCACAGGATCTATTCCTTCCAGATCGCCATCGGTGTTTTTTGTACCCTGGCAGGCATTTTCCTTGTGATTCCTATTCTGTTCATAAATGAAAAGGAATGTTGCAAGGGTGAACCTGCCAGAATACCCTTCAGACAATCGATTTTGCAAACCCTGAGCAACTACAATTTCAGGCTTTTCCTGTTTGCTGATTTTTCATATTTCATGGCTGTTGCCCTGATCGCCAGTGGAATGCTTTATTATTTAAAGGTGCTGTTAGATCTTGAAGAGGCAATGAGCAGTTCGGTTTTTGGCCTGATGATAGTAGTTTCAATCCTTTTTTATCCACTGGTGGTTCATATCTCAAAATTCATCCGGAAAAAGTACCTTATTTCATTCGGATTGATTGTAATGGGCCTTGTATTCCTTGGAATATTTTTCCTGGGTAAGCTTCCCATGGGTCCCAGGGTACAGATATACATGTTCGCCCTTCTTGCTTCCATTCCTGTTGCCATTCTTGGGATCATACCCTATGCTATCATCGCTGAAATAGCACAGCTCGACGGGCTTCGGACCGGACTGCGCAGGGAAGGCATGTATTTCGCCGTCAGGAATTTTTTTTATAAACTGGGCATGACCAGCGGCATAATTTGTTTTACCATCCTGACACTCTGGGGAAAAGATCCGGGAGATGACCTGGGAATCAGGTTAACCGGCCTGCTGGGTTGTATTCTCTGTATTATTGCAGGACTTACTTTCCTTGCCTATAAAGAGAAGAGTATTCTTAAGGAATTAGACAGTTATACAGATAAGGGGTGATTGATACTGGTGAGGTCAGAACTGATCTATGATTCTGAAATCAGGATGGGGTTGCCGGGTGGTTATTCTTGTTCTTCCATTAAGCGGTTGATCCTTATCAGGGCCTCCTCAAGAGGTTCATCAGGGATAATATAGTTATATCTGCCCCAGAATGACGGGTCAGACCCTCCCAAAAGATCTGTGAAAATCTGGTCAGTACGAGCCATTTCCCTTCGCCGGAATTTCTGAATATTCAAGGTGTCAGTCTGGTTGACAGCCAGCTCGGATGTTATAATAAAATTATTTCCGAAGAGCTGCCCTTTTCTTCTGATCCTGAATTTATTTTCAACGCGTATCAGGTTGAGGTAATACTTATCATTGTTCTTTTCATATTTGACCTGGTATGCGGCACTCAGGGGCTTGACCGTTAAATCCCTGGGTTTCCTGACTACCAGGTAACTCGAAGCCTGGTCTATCATATCAGGCATCATCTCAAATTCAATTCCGAGGATGGCAAGTGTTGTCATATCGATATAGATCCTTCCCTGGTAATGAGGTGGTTCTGTATATTTTTTTTGCTCAAAATCAATGACATATGTGTAATCGTCCCCATACATTACAATATCCGACATCCTGTATTTATAGTAGTGTAAATAATCTTTTTGAAGAAAATCCGGATGTGTTTTAATGATGTCGAGAATGAGGCTGGTATTTATGCCACCTTTAAGCTTCATGCTTATCGTATCGGTAAGATCAAGGGCAATATTCTTCCTTCCCCTGATTATTTTTACCTGCTCGTGCTCAAGCTCAGCGTCATAGGGCGGTTTATATATGCTGAGTACGGCTTCAGAGACTGCTACATAATGATTGTTTTTACGGATGGATTCCCGGTAAAAGGCCGTTTGCATTGTTGGAAAATCCGGATAATTGACTGAAATCTTATCCATGGCGGATGTGATCAGGGAAACCGGTTCTGTCCTGCGGATGATGACTTCCTGTATAGGTATATACTCCGGATTCAGGTAAACCGGTCCTTTTTCCTGGCTCAGGAGGTATGCGGGGACCGAATATGGCAGGTATCCCAGGACAGAGATCCCGATGGTGTCTGCTAAATAAACTGTGCTGATTTTCAGCATGAACTCACCTTCAGAGTTAGAAATGGTTCCGGCATTCCTCCCCATAAGGGCAACCGCAGCATAAGGTATGGCATCACCTGTGGATTTATTGAGAAGGGTACCTGATACGAAGATATAGGAACCGCTATTCTCACGATCCCCTGAAGTAAGGGTATCTGACTTAATGTCGGGCTTATAGAGTACGATCTGGTTGGAAATCAGCTGGTACTCTATAGCAGGATCATTAAGGAGTCCCTGCAGGATATCATTCACAGGACTGGTTGAAGCAGTGATCTGGCATCTGCGCTGGTCGTCGATCAGGTCAGAATTATAAGAGAAATGGTAGCCTGTCCTGGATTCAATGACGAGCAAAGCCTCGTAAAGCTGGCAGGTAGTATCGGGAACTGTAATGTTCCTGTCCAGAACAGTCTGCCCCCTGGTGTTAATTGAAAATAATTGTATGCCGGTAAGAAGAATAAGTGATATAAGGCCTTTGCTGGTCATTAATAATAATTGCTGTCAGGATATAAGTGATCAACAAAATAATAAATATATTAATAGCTATTCTTCCATGGTGAGTATTATTGAAGTTTCCCGGCTGTCGTAACTGAGGTTAAAAGCAGTGCATAATACTTTCAGGACAGTATCTATTGGCTGATCATTAAAATTTCCGGTAAAGCGGAAGGATGCTATGCTTTCCTGTTTGAATTGTATATTCGTGTGAAAGGTGCCGTTCAGTATCTTGACTACTTCATCGAGTTTCATTTCCCTGAAGACAAGCTCTTTGGTCTTCCATGACAGCAGGTTGTCATCTTCAGTCCTGTGCCTGGTAATAGTTCCGTCAGCGAGTTGACCGGAGAAGCCCGGTTCAATAACCATTGAAGAAGATCCCCTGCCGGTACCTGCAAGTTCAACCCGGCCGGATTCGACATAAACCTCTACTTTCTGACCCTCTTCAGATGTCCTGATATTAAAAGATGTTCCGATCACTTTGATAATTGCTTTACCGGCATGGACAATAAAGGCTTTGTTGCTGTCAGGTTTGACATCGAAGAAGGCTTCACCCCTCAGGTAGGCTTCCCTGGTATCAGCCTTTTTGTTTACCCGGTAATCCAACTGGCTGGCTGCATTCAGGAATACCTGGGAACCGTCAGGTAATTGAAAGGATTGTTCGCTGTCCGGGGCTGCCAGATATGACAGGGTCCGGCCTGGGAGGAATACCCCGTTTGCCAGGCGGTTTGTCAACAGGTATGCAATTCCCAGCATGATTACTACTACAACTGCCACCCGTATCAAAGACGTATTCAGGAATCTCAGCTTAGAAGTATTCTCACGGAGTATGAATGAGGGTCTCTCCCGCGGTTCTTCCTTTTTTCCTTCGCTGATCCTTATGCTCAGCTTATTCCATGCTTTGTCTACATTGTACTGTTCCTTATTCATTGTTCCTGTTTTATCCCATTTATCCCTGAGTGATTCGAATAACTCCCTGTTCTCCTTATCAGCTGAGAGCCATTCATTTACCTCTGACCGGTCCTCTTCAGTTGACTCATCGTTAATATACCGGGCAAGCTGTTCCCAGTCAATATATTCGATTTTATCCTTATCCATAATCTCAATTTTTTCAAACCTATAACTTTCGAACCTGTAACTTTCGAACTTCCTAGCTTTCCAGGTATTCCCCCATGTTTTTACGGAATACTTTAAGCGCCTGGCCCATATAGGCCTCAACTGTCTTTACCGAAACCGACAAGCGCTCGGCAATTTCCCTGTATTTCAGTCCCTCAAACCTGCTCAGGCTGAATATCTGCCTCCCCTTCTCAGGCAACTCTTTCATACAGGATTCTATTAAGAGGTTCAGTTCTTCAAGTTCAATAAGATCCTCTGTATTGCTGTTTCCCCTTTCGGATTCATAATACTGCTCATCCAGTGAAATGTCCTTCCGGCGGTGTGCCATCAGATTGACTGAGTTATAATAGACCGCTTTAACAAGGTAGGGTTTTACTGCAGATGTAATATTGAGTTCCACCCTTTTCTCCCATATCCTGTAAAACAGTTCCTGCACTATCTCTTCCGCCGTATCGTGATCATTCAGATAATTATATGCAACAGAACATAAATAGGAATAATACCTCCTGAACAGTGTTTCATAAGCCCCGAGGTCACCAACCTTAATCCTGTTAAACAAAACGATATCTTCCTTACTCATCATCTGGTTTTTTCCTGATACAAAACCCGGGGGGATATCCGGGTATCTGTTCTTTAATATTCATAGGTGATCCGTTGTGTAAAGGTAAAGAAGAAATTGGAAGAAATGACAGGAAGTATACAGTCAACTGATTAGTGGTTAGAATTCCCTGTCATTCTCCCAATTTCAAATCCCTACTATCTCTCTCCGCTGTTAGCGCAATCATTCTCACCAATTACAAACCCCATTATGAGTTTCTTTACAGCTTTTGTTTCACTTTTTTATTCAGTTTGCTGATGGCTTCTTCTATTGATTCTTCAGGTTTAATGATATTGTGTTCACCCCAGAAATCAGGATCTTCAAACTGATAGACCTGTTCGGCCAGGATATCAGACATTTTCCCGGATTCCTTATACTTGAATCTTTGCACGTTTTCCAGATCTATATCGGTGACAGCCAATTCTGTCAAGGTGGTATACACGGAGTTGAAAAGTTTCTTTTTCCAGTTACACTTGAATCTGGCCTCAAGCCTTACATAGTTGAGGTACCATGTGTTCTCGACCTGCCTGTACTGTGTCATATAGTTGGCATTTAAAACCTCCACTTTCATACCGGCCGGCTTTTTCCTGATGAACATCTGGCTTACCAATTCAGTATCATCTATGTTAAGGTTGAAGTCAATTCTGGTAAAGGCCAGATTCTCAGCATCTATATAAACCTTACCCTGGTACAGGGGGTCAATTATATAGGGTTTTTGCGTAAATCCGATAACATATGTCTGCCGGTCGTCTATATAGTTGATCCCAATAAAAGTATAATCGTAGAGGTTGATGAATTCTTCCGACAAAACTTCACCGGGATGTTTTACCACATCGAGCAGCAGGGCAGCATAAGGCCCTCCCTGTAGTTTAAACATTACGGTATCCATTTTCATCACATCCTGGCTCTTGCGGCCTTTATAGATCTTTGACCTGTCTGTTTCAAGGCTCATTACATATGGGGACTTGTAAATGTCAACAACTGCTTCTGATACAGCCACATAGTTCCTGTTCTGCTTGATGGTTTCACGATAAAAGGAGGTCAGCATTACCGGTTCTGTACTGTAGTTATCTGTCCGCCTTTGAATGG
>CAZILN010000311.1:0-4111 GCA_964540005.1 uncultured Bacteroidaceae bacterium
ACGGTTCAGAGGAAATCTCCAGGTATGAAGAACTGGAAACCTTCGTTGGCTCAGAAGAGTTTAAAAAGGTCAAGGATTACATGTCGCTGAATGCCAAGAAAAAATACGAACAATCCGATGAATCCAAGACAGAAGAGGAATATATTACCCTTAAGAAATCTGAAAAGATCAACTGGTATTTTAAACTCAAAGACAAAAATGAATTCAACAAAATCACCGACTGGGAACTAAGTTTTGAGGATGATTTTGATGCAGCTTCCCTGGATTCAAAAAAATGGATGAATAACTATTTCTGGGGCGATGTGCTCTTGAAGGATACATACGCACTCCCCGGTGACAAACAATTCTACACCGACGGCAAAAACATTGAAGTAAGTGACAGCATCTTAAAAATTGTAACTAAAAAGGAAACTTCCAGGGGCAAACTTTGGAATCCCATGATAGGTTTCCAGGAAACCGAATTCGATTATACATCCGGACTTATAAGTACCGGGAAAAGTTTCAGGCAGAAATACGGACAGTTCAAGGCCAAGATCAAATTAAATAATGTTCCCATCAGGCAGGCAGGCTGGATGCTGGCGGAAACAATACTTCCTCATCTCGACCTGGTAAAATATGACAGGAATAAGATCAATATGGGCAGCTTCTGGGGCAAGATAGCTGAAAAAGGAGGCGTGAACAGCAAGCTGTACAAAAAAGGTGGCAGCAAATACACCACTGATTTCTATATCTATACCATAGAATGGTCAGAAGATAAGATCAGCTGGTCCATCAACGGCAAGGAAGTGCTTACCCAGACTGACAATATTCCACAGGAACCCATGTACCTGGTTTTCAGTTCCGGTGTGACCAATTCAGTACCGGACCATCAGCTTCCCTCAAGCATGGAAATCGATTATATAAGGGTATACCGGAAAAAGTCTTAAAATAGTCCCGGAGCCATCCTGGCACTCACTATTCGTATCTCAGGGAATCTGCCGGATTAATATTGGAAGCCTTTAATGTATGCAGGCCGACCGTTATGATGGTTATTACAATAGTTACCACAGCCGCCAGAACAAAGCTGATCCATTTAATATCCGTCCTGTGGACAAATGACTCAAGCCAGTCCTTTGCAAAAAAGTATGATACCGCCGAAGCTGCGACAATAGAAATCAGGATAAGGACCATAAAACTTTTTAACAGCAGGGATACAATGCTGTTAGCATCTGCACCATGGACCTTCCTGATCCCAATTTCCTTGGTTCGTTGTTCGGCCACGAAGGATGCCAGTCCGAACAAGCCAAGGCAGGCTATCAGGACAGTCAGGATGGAGAAAAAGGTAAAGATCACGCCCCGTTTTTCATCGGCTTCGAATTGCTCGTTGAAACTCTCATCCAGGAAGGAATAGTCAAAGGGAAACCCAGGGTACAATTCATTCCACTGTGTTTCAATGAAATCAAGAGTGCCTGTCAATCCCTCACCGCTCACCCTGACAAACACCACATAATTGTAAGGATAATATAAAAACATGATGGATTCCATGGCATTGTACAGCCCAAACTGGTAATAATCACCTATCAGTCCGACCACCTCGGCAAAATTGATGCTGTCACCGCCAAACTGGACTTTCTTACCAACAGGGTCTTCCCAGTTCAAACGATTTGCCAGTGTTTCGTTTACAATAACCCCGAGAAGAGTATCGGCAGGCCGGTCTTCTGAAAAGTCCCGGCCCTCAATAAGTTTAATACCCACGGCATCAATAAAATCATGGTCTGCCCTGAAGTTATTTATCCCGCGTTCAACCATTCCTTCATTTGTCTCAACCCTGAATATGGTTTTACCGCTGCCAAATCCTATGCGTGTATTGGCTGATCCGACATTAAGTATCTGAGGATTCTCCAGCAGGTTGTTTTTAAATACCGGCAACATCCGGCTCATTTCCTGGGTGGTCAGCTGAAGAACAACCACATTGTCCTTGTCAAATCCAAGGTCTTTGTTTTTCAAATATGTCAACTGATCATAGACTATCCATGTACTGATAACCATGGCTGTGGAAAGTGTAAATTGCAGTATCACGAGGATCTTCCTTATTGACAGCTGTGATCTTCCGGCCTGCCTTGTGCCTTTCATGATATAGGTAGGTCTGAATGATGAGAGGTAAAAGGCCGGATAACTTCCCCCGATAAGCCCTGTAAACAGTACGATCCCTAATATGCTGATAAGTATTTCCGTTTTACCCAGGTAAGCAAATCCAATTTCTTTCCCTGAAATATTATTGAATGCAGGTAACAGTAAATAACAAAGGATCAAGCTGATGATCAGGGCAATAAGGGCCAGAATTATGGATTCTATCAGGAACTGCCTGATAAGGGCCACCCTCGATGAACCTGCTACTTTCCTGATACCGATCTCTCTCGAACGTTTAGTCGACCGGGCAGTTGCCAGGTTCATATAGTTAATGCTGGCAATCAGCAGCATCAAAGCGATAATGGCAATGAAAATGTATACATAACTGATATTACCGACAGGTACTGGTTCCCCTTCAAAATCTGAATGCAAATGAATATCGGTGATCGGAAGTACAGCGTATTCAATCTTTATGCCCATCCTCTCAAAGATCTCTGCCATATGATTGGTATACAATTCAGGCAATTTGGCCTCGAAAACCTTATGATCGAATCCCTCCTGGAGCAACACATAGGTATACATATGAAAGGAGCCCCAGCTGCCATATTCTTCGGGAAGGCTGTTCCGGGAGATCAGGGCACTGAACTCGTAATTGGTATTTTCAGATATATCATCTATAAGCCCGGTAACATTATAGGTATTCTCATCTTCCCTGTCCAGGGTTTTTCCAATGGGACTTTCGGAACCGAAATACCGCTGAGCAAAAGATTTTGTCAGAACAATACTGTTGGGTTCCGTAAGGGCAGTGGCCGGATCACCCTCAAGAAAAGGATAGGTAAATACATTGAATATATTGGAATCAGCATAAGACACTTCTTCCTCGAAAAATTCAAGTTCACCGTTCTTGTAAAGATGGCGGCCCGATTGAATCAGCCTGACACTTTCTTCTACCTCAGGATAATCGGTTTTCAGCTGAGGCGCCAGTGGCACCTGCGTGACCGCCCAGTCAAAGGCATCATCTGTTTCAGTTATATGTGAACTGATGCGATAGATCCGGTCCGCATTTTCATGGAACCGGTCAAAACTCAGTTCATCAAACACATAAAATATCAGTAATAAACTGCCTGTAATACCGATAGTTAACCCAAGAACATTTATAACAGAATAAGACAGATCGCGAAAAATATTGCGAATCGCAATCATAATTAGGCTCCGTAACATGTTGAATCGTTTTGGTGAGTTTTGTGTTTCCTGCAATTGTTTTAAATTGCAGTCCACATACCAAAGTATGTAATTTTCTGACAGATTACCAGTGGAAAACCCTTAAAAAATGTTAAATCCATAAAACATTTAATGATGATCCGACACATTTTTATTCTTTTAGCTGCCATAATAGTATCCACTTTTCAGATGCTTGGCCAGGACCGGATAACCGGGAAGAATTTTGCCACACGTTCCGAGGTAATCGCCCGTGACGGCATGGTTGCCACCAGCCAGCCACTTGCGACTCAGGCAGCTCTCGATATCCTCAAAAAGGGAGGCAATGCCATCGATGCCGCGATTGCAGGAAATGCCATGCTCGGACTGGTAGAACCCGTAAGCAACGGCATCGGGGGAGACCTGTTTGCCATTATCTGGTATGGCGAAACACAAAAACTTTACGGGCTGAATGCATCGGGACGTTCCCCGCGATCTTTGACACTGGATTATTTCAGGGAAAACGGGATTACCTCCATACCTTCTTACGGTCCCCTGCCTGTCTCGGTACCCGGGTGTGTGGATGGATGGTTTGAAATGCATGCTAAATTCGGCAGCCTGAGCATGGAAGATATCCTTGCTCCCGCCATTTACTATGCCCGTGAAGGCTTTCCGGTTTCCGAACTGATCGCTTATTATATGCAGGGCAGTGTCCGGAGGCTCGAGGTTTATCCCGGATTTAAGGAAACCTATCTGAATAATGGTCAAGCACCCGCAAAAGGAGAGATCTTCAGGAACCCGTATC
>CAZILN010000312.1:0-16293 GCA_964540005.1 uncultured Bacteroidaceae bacterium
CAAGTCTGCTGCAGCGATTTGTTATACTTTTTCTATTCTTTGTTAGCATCAGCAAATTCTAAGACTCAGAAAAACTATATACCAGTCCAAATGAAAAATTCCAGATTTTACTTTTATCTCGAAAGAAATTACTATTATCTCCATACAGAATAGGTTGTTCCCGACGTAAATTGTAGAACCTATATAGACAGCTGATTTCAAGTTTTATCCTTGAAGTAAATAATATATCCATACCGATTCCAACATTTGAGGCTATTCCATAAAATTGCAACTGTTTTTCTGTATGGGTCTCTAGTCTAGGGACATAACACGTGACATTAATTAATTGTTTTCCAATAATATTATAATTAATTTTTGGTTTGATCCGGTTACTATTTTCAAATAAGTATATTGAAAAGCCCAAAGGATATTCTAATATTCTGTATTCTTGTTTAGTGCTCAAGATATAGACATAAGGGCATATTTCTCCAGGTGGAAGAAGGAGACAATGATTAAATACCTCATTAATTGAGAATGTTCGTTTTATATAATTTATTCCCAGATGTATATTAAATCTCTCCATAAAGTTATAGCCTCCGAACAGAGCGACACCATAATTAGTATTGGTTTTAGATGTTGCTTCTAAATCCTGGATAATCCAGTTAAAATGATAGCTGGAATATCTGTATATCTCAGGATTATACTGAATTCCAAAATATATTCTGCTATTTTGAGCACATGATATGTGACTAATCAATGATAGGAAAAGACAGAATATTAGTTGTTTGTTTTTCACTTAGATATTTGTTGTTGCTAACTCTTGAATACATTCATTGTTGTTACACTACCTTATCAGAAGTAGAACATAAATTCAACTGCCAATAGCAGTATTATCTACAATTTACATCATTATTCTCCAGTTTACAAAATAATATATTATCCATATCAGAATAATACGAGAATTGTAACATTATTGTAGCAAAGTAAAGTTTAACGGGTTAATTTGTAAATAGCAATATTGACACAAATATATTTAGCTGCTGGTGTCTTCTAATATTTTCACAGGATAAACTAATCAGGTCTGGTAATAAATGAAAATGTATATGGTTCTTTCATATTTGATCCAAAAATATCACGAGCTTCCGTTCCAATAGTAACAGTGTATTTGGTATTATTTTTTAAGGATTGGGAAGGATTGAACTCCATGACAGTTTTAGAATTATTATACCAATTTAATGTGCCGGAAACTTCAGGTGAAATATTCATCGCATTTTGAACAGAAGATTTAAGCATATATGTATTAAAAGTAAGCCGGATATCTGATGAAGTTGAAACAAACAGTTCTCCATTATTAGGATATGTTGAGCTTAAACCCACGGAAGCAGTTGAAAAGGAAAATGAAAATGGATTACCAAGTTTGATTCCATCAAGATCTTTAGCAGTAGAATCAATTGTGATCAGATACGTGGTGTTAGCGTGAAATGCACCACCTGTATAAATTGTTAACTGATTTTTATCAGGCCAGATGAAAATAATATCGGAAACCGGATGCAGACTAATTGCTTTTTCAGTAGATGTTGGTTCCATATTGCGGGGAAAAGTGATCTGTATAACTATCCTTCTGTGAAACTTTGTAGCTGAATGATGTAATCTTACTATATGTCGTTATTGTAGCCCCCGGATCAAATCCACCGCCCTTTTGAGCATCTGCATAATAGATCGGATTTGGAGCAGTGGAATATTGACCCCAATAAAAAATACCTTCGGTTGACGGATTGATTACCACAGAATCTACAGGATTAACCTGACTGGCAATAACGACTGCTTCGCTGGTGGTCTGGATTACTTTCCCGACTATGTTACCGTGCATTGCATCATTAAAGAATCGTGGGTCGGTTTCATAACAGTTTTTTGGATGGCGGTCAGATCAAATAACGGGTGGGTTTTATTCCTCATCCCGGGGAAGGGGCTCATCGCACCTGTCACATTTTTGAGGTGAGGCACGGCCGGACAGTATCACTGATTCAATATCTCCTTCCTGGTTCCGCTTAAAACTCAATGTTTCAATTCCCTCTTCAAAAAAGAACTGATCGGCGTCAAAAGGCAGGATCCTGTATTTAGGACCCCTGTTACGCTGAGAATAAAGCTTGCCATCTTCGAAAGTAATGATCCTGCGGTCATCATTCTGCATCTTATAAACACCCTCTAAATCCCTCAATGTTTCATCAGGCATCTCAATCTCCTCCCATTCAAATGGTTTTCCTATAGTAATGGCTGCTATCCTGGCTGCCGCTTCCCCGGGTGGATTACAATCACAATTAGTAAAGACCGCCACAAAGACTTTTTCCTCCGGGAGATAAAGGGAGTAGGTCAAATAACCATTAATACCGCCACCGTGTTCTATGGCAGGACTTTGCTGAATATACTGCAGGGCCCATCCATAGCCGTAATCAATCTCCTGTCCGTTATTCAGCCTGCTGCGCGTATGTGCCTTTTCGAGGCTTTCCCTGCTGACCACCTCATAATTCATTACGGCCTGGTACCAGGTAAAAAGGTCATCAACTGTCGAAAGCAATGAACCGGCTGCGTATGGTTGTGTCATACTGAGAAAATTGGCATTCTGATATTCGTCCCCGTTCTTTTGATAACCGGAGGCACGGTTCCTGATTATTCTGGTGGTATTTCCATAATAAGAGTTTTCCATTCCAAGAGGCTTGAAGAAATTTTCATCCAGGTATTCTTCGTAAGTCTGTCCTGATACCTCCTCAATAATATACCCCAGCATGAAGTAGGCCGAATTGTTATACAGGTGCCGCTCCCCTGGCTCAAAATCCATTGGCTCGTTTTTAAAAAAATCAATCAGTTCCCCGGGAGTAAAGTCATTCTTCCGTACTTCGGGCGTCCACTTCTCAATTCCTGTGTAACTCCTGATGCCGGAGGTGTGGGTGAGTAAATGCTCAATGGTAATGGTATGCCCGTGGGTCGGGAAATCTTCAATATAATCCGTAATATCATCCTGCAGTGTCAGTTTGCCTTCTTCCATCAGCCTGAGGATGGCACAGGCTGTAAACTGTTTGGTGATGGAACCTATCCTGAAGACATTTTCCGGTTTCAGGGCAACATCCAGTTCAAGATCGGCCATGCCGAATGCTTTGCGGTAGATCACATTTCCCTCTTTAGCAACCAGGGCAACGCAACCCGGACCATCAGCCGGATATTGTGCGGAGAGAATTTCATCAAACCGGCTTTCCTGTATCTGACAGGAAGTACTATAAAATACAAGGAAAAGAAGGATCAGGAACAAATGAAAAATACTTGCCTTTCTCATGTTTGGGTTGTAACATCAAATCTTATCGAAAAAAACTATGATGAGGATAAAACAGACAAGAGCAATGTTAACCGAAATTAACCAGATATAATATAGGGGGCCGGTCCTGCCTGTCTCATTTCTGGTAAATTCACTGTATAGTTTCAGGTACCGGAAAATAAACAGATTGATAAATAAGAAATTCTCAGTTTTCTGGTTTCGTTGAACCAGGTAATTGTAAACCAATATTGTCGTAACTATAAAAACAATAATTGAAAGTGCCCCGAAAAGTATTAGTATTGCAGCCATAATATAAAGATACAAAAAATCAGGTATAATTCTTCCGGGGCCTGGTTCAGGGCTTACTCTGCCAGTACAGAGCATACCCTGCCAGATCAGGGCTTACTCTACCAGCTCAAGGATGATATCCCCCTGGGAAGCATTGGGCCTGGAAATATCCAGGAAATAGGACAGGGTGGGGACAATATCTATCATGTTTACCGGCCGGCTGATGGAGGAGCGTTTGATCTTCCAACCGTACCATATCAAGGGGACATGATTATCGGCTATATAGGAAGAATGGTAAGAAGCCCCTTCCTCCGGTTTTTCGGTCCAGCCGGGTGAAAGGCTTATGATAACATCTCCCGAGCGTTTCTGGTGAAAACCGTTCTGCATTTTTCTGAAAACCCCATCTGTGAAACTGGTGGTTTGCAGGATGTATGAAGTTGTTGCATTGGATACCCCTTCAAACTGTATCAGGAACTGTGCGACCCTGTCCTGTATCTCCTGCAGGGGGATCTGTGAATCCTCAATCAGTTCGCGGTTCAGATACAGTTGCTGGGCATAGTAATGCTTGATCCAGTTCCCTTTCTCGTATATTATATTCATATAGGACCCCAGCAGTGATATGGCACTCATGTAGGCGAACTCGCCTGAAGGTATCCTGTGCTCTGTGAGGTATTCCGGATTGTAGGTCAGTCCGTGATCAGCCGTAAGAATCACCAGGGTATTTTCCTCACCAAGGTAATCATCAAGGAAAGAAAGAAAATGCGCTATCTCTGCGTCCAGCCTCAATACAGCATCCTGCATTTCGACTGAATTGGATCCGAAGCGTTTCCCGATATGTTCATTTGCAGAAAACCCGATGGTAAGCATGTCTGTAAATTCATCATAGCCAAGGCTATCGTTCACTATACAGGCAATGGCAAAATCCTTGGTGTATACATTACCCCAGGGTGTGGACTTAAGCAAGCCGTAATTCCTTTCACCCCTTCGGACCAGGCTCAGGGTATTCAGGTCATAGGGAAAATAATTCCTCCCATTAAATCCTGATTCATAAGTACTGGTATCCCCCCAGCTTTCGGTATATGTGTCAAGGGGGTAAAGGGTTTCCCAGGTACGTTCAAGGTAAGTATCGGGAAGTTTCTTTGCATTGAAATCATCCACCCATACCGGCAGGGAATCCATATAATAAGTACTGCTTACCCAGTTCCCTGAAACATCATCGTACCAGTAGGCATAATCAGCTGTATGACCGGATGACAGTATGGCTGCACTGTTATCGATGGCGATCCCGGCCACCTTTGATTTAAAATTATTGGACAGTTTGAGTTCATCACCCAGGGTGGATGCCAGCAGCTGTGCGGGCGAGGCCCTGCCCGCTTCGTAACTGCCTCCCACAGTCCGCATGCCCTCATCCATAACACAATTAATGATCTCATCCTTAAGGCTTACATACCAGTTATTCGAAATAATCCCGTGATGGGAGGGATAGGCCCCGGTGGATATGGTGGCATGCCCCACCGAAGTTTCGTTCAGAAGGTAGTTGTACTGTGCATTCTTACAGAAACTTCCTTCCTGAACCATCTTCTTCAGGCCGTTTTCATCAAGCTTGTCCCAGAACTTATAGATATAATCATACCGGAACTGATCGATGACAATAGTCACGATAAGTTTTGGCTTTTCAGGAGGCAGGCTCTTATGATTCTGTCCCAGGAGGTTGAGAGTACCTGAAAAAATGATAGTTGCTGCCAACAGCGGGCTTCTTCTTGATATCTTCATCTTATAGGCTGATAACAGGACGCAAATATAACAAAAAAGCCTAAGGCTGATGCACGGCAAATGCTGATGCAGGGTGAAAATCAGTGGATCTGTATATGCTTGAGAGTAAATACCTGTCCACCAATGGTCAGCTGCAGCAGATAAAATCCTCCAGGCAGGAGTCCGGCCAGTTCAATTTCATTTATACCTGGCCGGGATGAGTGGTGGATCTCGGGCCCGAGGAGGCGTCCGGAAAGGTCGAAGACCGACAGCCGTGCATCAGCATTACCTTCACTCTCAAAAAAGAGCCTTGTCCCTTTCAGACTGACATTATGGATTTTACCCCGTAATTCATGCATGCCGATGTACAGAGGGTCCAGCCGGACGGCCAGCCGTGTCATTTGCCTGTCGTATATCGGGACACCCTCAATGGATTTATCAATATATCCGGGGGCCGATACATCAACGATATAGCTGCCTTCTTTCAGGTACCTGAACCAGCTTCCGTCAAGGCTGTCTGAAAATATACCGGAATTATCCACATCGTGGTCCGGTATCTCTATCATTGCCTTTACAGGCTCTCCGCTGACTGCATCCCGGACTGTTCCGGCTACCCCGAACAGGGCCTGTTCCATATAATGCAGCAGGGCCTCCCTGTTATACACCCAGAGTTCAGGCAGGGCTGACTCAGGGGGCATTTTAGCAAGGCTGAGCTCCATGGTCACTTCGCGGGAGTTCAGGTAATAATTGACATAATCCATCCGGCCCCCGGCGATACGGTACCAGTCAATCCCGCGGGTTATCCCGTCAGGGAATGCCAGGAAATAGCCGTCACTATGAGCTTTCACGGTATCTGCATAATCTTTGCTTATAAGTATATACCAGTCCTCATCGGCGTGTGTATGGGTCCATGTATCCCATGGATAGTTTATCACCTCGGTCCCGCCATGGAGATTGGCCGACAGATCCGGTTTGTGTTTCTTCATAAACTCCATCATGGCAATGGTTTCGGGCTGATAGCCCACACCGTCGGGATGTCCCCCCTCCAAGGGATCCGGAAAATCCCGGTTCAGGTCCTTCCCGACAAAATTATTCCTCCTTGCCCCGGAAACCGATTCATTGCCTAAAAAGTAGGTCCCGTCCGGATTGGCCAGGGGATTGATCCAGATCTCTGACTCATCCAGCAGCCTGCTTACCAGGCTGTTCTTATTGTAATTGCTCAGAAGGTAATTTATAAGCTTCAGCATCAGTATATACCCTGTTGGTTCATCCCCGTGCATGGTTGATGTATAGAAGAAAACAGGTTCAGGTTCCGTGGTATGTACTTCAGCGGAAATTTTTACTGCCAATATCGCCCTGTTCAGTATGCTGAAGCCAATAGTATCCAGCCTGCATATACCGGGATAGGAACTGGCAAATCCATACATGATATCAAGGTATTCCTGGTATGAGGGATAGCTGTTCAACTCATCAAGACTGAAGGCGGTATTATCGTTTTTCAGCTTGTGGAGAAGCGAGGGGGGTGTCAGGACTTCAAAAGGAATTCCGAGGCTGTAAAATTCATCGAATTCCCGGGGACTGGCATAGGCATAAACATACCCGTTCCGGATATCGTCGACGGATATCTTTCCGCTTAACTCCTGAGCCATCACTGTGGCTGTCTGTGGGGAAAACCGAAAATAAACCTCACCTCTTTCGGTGAGTATAAGGTACGCTGCTTCCTGTTGTGTGAGGGGAAAATACAGGTTTTTCACCTGTGCCTTCAGCTGATCTTGCTGCACACCGGTCACAGAACAGAATATCAGCAGAATGAAGGATCTGATTGAGTTCCGCATAATACGCAGCTCTGGTCTATACATTGAAGCGTATATAAATTACATCCCCGTCCTCTACAATATAGGTCTTCCCTTCCACCGCGATCTTGCCGGCTTCCTTGCAGGCATGTTCCGATCCGAGACCGGTATAATCCCCGATCTTGATCACCTCAGCCCTGATAAATCCCCTCTCCATGTCACTGTGTATTGTCCCGGCTGCCTGCTGTACAGTCATTCCCTTTCGGATCGTCCAGGCCCTGACCTCCTTGGGACCGGCAGTAAAAAATGATATCTGGCTGAGCAGGGCATAGGCCGAACGGATCAGTTTGCTGACTCCCGGTTCACTGAGGCCGGCATCCCGGAGAAATTCCATCCTGTCCTCCATCACCTCCAGTTCTGCAATGTCTGCTTCCATGGCAGCAGCTATAACGAGCACCTCTGTATCCTCCTCTGAAACGGCTTCCTTAAGTCTTTCCGTATACTGGTTCCCGTTCACTGCCGAGGCATCATCCACATTGCACACATACATCACGGGTTTGGCGGTCAGCAGAAACAGGTCGTCTATCCAGTGCCTGTCCCTGTCCTGGACCTGAGCAGTGCGGACCGGCTGAAAATTCTCCAGGTGGTTCTTATACACTTCCAGCACTTCCAGTCCTTTTTTGGCATCCTTCTCTCCCATCTTGGCCAGTTTCTCAAGTTTCTGCATTTTCTTCTCCAGGGATTCCAGATCCTTGATCGCCAGTTCCAGATCCACGGTTTCCTTATCCCTCACAGGGTTCACCGAACCCTCAATATGGGGAAGGGAGGGATCATCAAAACATCTCAGCACATGGATCAGGGCATCGGTATTGCGTATATCCGCCAGGAAGGTATTGCCTATGCCCTCACCATGACTCGCCCCCCTGGTGAGTCCGGGTATATCAATAATATCAATGGTAGCCGGTGTCTTTTTTTGGGGATTGTTCAGTTCAGTCAGCTTGTCCAGGCGCTCGTCCGGGACATTCATCAGACCGATATTGGATTTATTGCTGCTGAAGGCAAAGCTGGTCGACTCCGCCCTTGTATTTGACATACAGTTGAACAGGGTGGTCTTCCCCGTATTGGTAATTCCTATTATTCCGCAATGTAATGGCATAAACTTTTTTCTTTTACAGCTGTTGTAAAATTAAGTTTAAACGAAATAAAATGGGTATTTTTGAAGCTTATTTTTAATTTAATCACATATAACGATGGACAACACTCTGATCAGCAGGACAGCAGATAATATCAGGATGCTGGCAGTATCTATGGTTGAAAAGGCTAAATCCGGTCACCCGGGGGGTGCCATGGGCGGAGCCGATTTCATGTCAGTCCTGTTTACCGAATTCCTCAATTTTGATCCGGAGCAAATGGACTGGCCCAACCGCGACCGGTTCTTTCTCGATCCCGGACATATGTCCCCCATGCTGTATGCCACCCTGGCCCTGTTTGATAAATTCAGTATGGATGACCTTAAAAATTTCAGGCAGTGGGGAAGCCCTACTCCCGGACATCCCGAACTTAATGTCAAAAGAGGGATAGAAAATACTTCAGGGCCCCTTGGACAGGGTCATGCCATGGCAGCGGGAGCAGCAATTGCCGAGCGGTTTCTTGCAGCACGCTTCGGAGAGTGGATGTCACATACCACCTATACTTATATCTCCGACGGGGCCGTACAGGAGGAAATATCACAGGGTGTGGGCAGGATAGCAGGCTTCCTGGGGCTCAGTAATCTGATTATGTTCTACGATTCGAATGACATACAGCTGTCTACCAAGACAAGTGCTGTAACCGGGGAGGATACAGCAAAAAAATACGAAGCCTGGGGATGGCTGGTGCTTACCATCGACGGTCATGATCACGATCAGATCAGGGAGGCACTCAGCAGGGCCAATGAAGAAAAGGACCGGCCCTGCCTGATCATAGGTAAAACCATAATGGGCAGGAAAGCCCTGAATAAAGACGGCCAGTCATATGAGAACCAAGTGTCAACTCATGGAATGCCCCTGAGCGACGCCGGTGGTTCCTTCGAAAAAACAGTAACAAACCTGGGCGGAGACCCTGCAGAACCCTTCAAGGTCTTCCCCGATGTCAGCGAATATTTCAACGGGATCATCACACAGAAAAAACTGGCTGCAGACCACAAGAAAAAGGAACAATCTGCATGGGAAGCCAAAAATCCTGAGCTGGCCGGTAAACTCCAGCATTTCCTTTCAGGGAAACTGCCTCAGCTCGATTACAGCCAGATACAGCAGAAGGAAAACCTTGCAACTCGGGGTGCATCGGGTGCAGTGCTAGCCTGGTATGCCGATCATATTGAGAATCTGATCGTTGCCTCAGCCGATCTTTCCAATTCTGACAAGACAGATTCATACCTGAAGAAGACAAAGGCTTTTGTTAAAGGGGACTTCTCAGGATCATTCCTGCAGGCCGGAGTTGCCGAACTGACCATGGCGGCAGTTTCAAGCGGGATAGCCCTTCACGGCGGCATCATACCGGTATGTGCTACCTTTTTCGTTTTCTCCGATTATATGAAACCCGCCGTCAGGATGGCAGCCCTCATGGAACTCCCGGTCAAGTATGTATGGACACACGATGCATTCAGGGTTGGAGAAGACGGACCAACCCATCAGCCGGTGGAACAGGAAGCTCAGATCCGGCTGCTTGAGCAGATGAAAAACCATTCCGGAAATATGAGCCTGCTTGTCCTGCGACCTGCCGACGGAACAGAAACAACCGTAGCATGGAAACTCGCCATGGAGAACCGGCGGGGACCATCGGCCCTTATCCTTTCAAGGCAGGGGATAAAGGATCTGCCTGCCCGGCCTGGTTCAGACCGTTTCACAGATGCCCTGCAGGCTGCAAAAGGAGCCTATATCGTAGGACCCCCTGAAGATGAGCCGGATATCATTTTGCTGGGTAATGGTTCAGAGGTATCCACACTGATGGATGGCGCCGCTCTGCTCGTGGAAAGGAAAAACCTTCGTGTGCAGGTTGTATCGGCCATATCCGAAGGCCTGTTCCGCAAACAGGAAATATCATACCAGATAGAGGTACTCCCTCCGGATATACCGGTTCTTGGACTGACAGCCGGACTCCCCTCTACTTTACAGGGACTGACAGGGCCGTATGGCAGGAGTATTGGAATGGAAAGTTTTGGTTTCAGCGCCCCTTACAAGGTACTGGATGAAAAACTGGGTTTCAACGCTGAAAATGTATACATCCAGGCACTCGATCTGCTGGGAATCCAGAATAATTGACATCCTCCCCTGCCTTAAGTAAAGGGGATTCTGTCTCTTTTTCAACAACATTCGTCCTGATTCTTAATAAACAGTTCGGATTCTCCTTCATTATACCGTAAATATGTAATATTTTCACAAGATGCAATTTTAGTATATAATTGGTCTTGTGTAACTTACCATTATATTATTTTCATGAACGGTTCATTCAAGCATAATTTTATCATTTACGGTTCGTTTGATCTATATATCTCTTTGACATAGATATGTTTAGCAAACCAATAGTAACAGCTAGAATCAGATGGTCCTTATTCCGGTGCCTGGTACCTATATACCTGCTGGTTATTGCCTCCTTCCCGGCCCTTTCACAAAACAGCCAGCCTGAAGGCGGATTCATCAACACACGCATTCTGTTCGTTTTTGATGCCTCTTTCAGCATGGCAGGAAAATGGGAAAGCGATACAAAGATCAATATAGCCCGTGATTTCCTGATCAGCATTGTTGACAGCCTTGAACAGCTTGAGAATGTACAGATGGCCCTCAGGGTTTATGGCCATCAGAGCCCGGTTCCTCCCCAGGATTGCAGCGACACCAAGCTGGAAGTAGCCTTCGACATTAACAATGCTTTCAGAATCAGGCAAAAACTAAAATTCATAAAGCCTAAAGGTACCACACCCATAGCCCATTCTCTTGAACTGGCTGCAGGGGACTTTACAGATTGCGACGAATGCAGGAACATTATTATCCTGATCACCGACGGGATTGAAGCCTGTGACGGGGATCCCTGCGAAATATCCCGGAAACTTCAGCTGCAGGGGATTACCCTGAAACCATTCATAATCGGGATAGGTATGGATCCCGAATTCAAGAAAACCTTTGAATGTGTGGGTTATTATTATAACGCCGACAGGGAAGAGAAATTCAAAGAAGTGCTCGATGTGGTGATTACCATGGCCCTGAACTCTACTTCTGCCCAGGTCAACCTGCTTGATGAGGATGGGCTGCCAACAGAGACAAATGTTAACATGACCTTCTACGACCAGGTATCAGGCAAGATACGGCAAAACATTGTTCACACTTTGAACCAGAAGGGTAATCCGGATACAATAATGCTGGATCCCCTGGCGACATACAGGTTAAGGATCAATACTATACCCCCGGTTTACCTTGATACAGTAAAAGTCACGGCAGGAAAGCATACGGTCATCGGTACGGATGCACCCCAGGGATTTCTCGAATTCAAAACCTCCGGAAGGATACAGTACAGGGATCTGAGGGCTATTATCAGGAAATCCGGAGAGATGGAAAGCCTTAACTATCATACTATGAATGAAAGCATTAAATACCTGGTTGGCCGGTATGATATTGAGATCCCCACCCTTCCAAAGATCATGCTGTATGATGTCGATGTCAAACAGAGCCATACAACCACTATTGAGATCCCCCGGTCCGGTATTGCAACATTTATGCATCTGCAACCCGGATTCGGCAGCCTGTATGTCTGGAAAGACAGCGATATGGAATGGGTCACCAACCTGCCCGAAACAAAAACCAACCAGTCACTGATCCTTCAGCCGGGTACTTATACTGTAGTATTCAGACCTAAAAATTCTAAAAACTCACAAAGTACCATTAAACGAAGATTTGAGATTGCTCCGGGAAGCTCAATAGCTGTGGAAATGGACTAGAGGTTAAATTACGAGCAGTGGCAGAACATACGGATAAAGAATTGATAAGCATATATCTTGAAGGCAGTAATCCTAATTATGCATTCAACCTGATCGTTAAGAAGTACCAGGAAAAACTCTACTGGCACATAAGGAAAATACTGATCTCCCACGATGATACGGATGATACCCTGCAGAACACTTTCATCAGGGTATTCGAAGCCCTTCCGAAGTTCCGCGAGGACTCTTCCCTGTATACCTGGCTATACCGCATAGCAACCAATGAGGCCCTTACCTACCTGAAAAAGAGAAAAACCCGCAATTTTTTGTCGATGAACGATATGGATTCCACTCTTGAAAAAACACTCGAAAGCGATCCCTATACAGATGGTGATCATATACAGATGAAGCTTCAGAAGGCAATACTCAGGCTTCCTGAGAAACAGCGGCTTGTTTTTAATCTGAAATATTTTGAAGAGATGAAGTATGAGGAGATGTCAGAGATACTGGATACATCTGTTGGAGCCCTGAAGGCTTCCTATCACCATGCCGTTAAAAAAATAGAACAATTTTTCAACAACGATTAAACCATAGCACAGTATTTTGGTCTAATTTGCAGAGTTAATATATAAAATAGAACAAGTATCATGAAGGAAAATAATAAGATACCGGACATACTCAGCAGTGCAGGGAAAAAGCTCCCCTTCACGCTTCCGGATAATTATTTTGAGACCTTCCAGGGACGGCTCCAGGACAGGATGAAGCAACAGGAGCGTGCTGGCAGTTTTACAACTGTGATACAGTTTCTAAGGCCCCGGATGAGTTATGCTGCCATAATCGCCGGATTTTTAGTGATAAGCTTCTTCGCTTCCCGGCAGATCATACAATCAAGCAGGGAGCTTAGCCTTGATAACTTTGAACTGGCTGAAATAGTTGATTATTACCTGGTTGATTATGATGAGGAACTGCTTTATGAAAGCCTGTCTGAACTTCCGGAAGAAGAGGTAATAAATCCTCTGGAAAAAAATTCAGATGAGATCTTTGAATACCTGGATACTGATGGTATTGACTATTCCTTATTAATTGATGATAACTAAAACCATGTTAAAATGAAAGCCCGGACACTTTCGATAATTCTTTTCTCCCTGCTCTTCTTTACAGTCAGCCACGCACAGGAAAAGAATAAGGACAGGAAGCCTGATTTTGAGAAATTCAATGCCATGCGCATTGCATTCATAACAGACCGTCTCAACCTTTCACCGAATGAAGCACAGGTATTCTGGCCCGTTTTTAATGAATACCAAAGCCAGAAGGATGCCATCAGAATGGAAACCTTCAAGATTGAAAGGCAATTTATGGAGAGGGTCGAAGATATCACTGAAACAGAATCGAAGGAACTTCTCGAAAAACGGATGGAACTGAAGAAGAAGGAGATGGAGCTGGATACCCAGTACCATGAAAAATTCAAGAAAGTGCTCAGTTCCAAAAAAATCATGAAGCTCTACCTGTCCGAACATGAATTTAAAAGCTTCCTGCTGCGTCAGATCAGGGGGGATGAACGCAAAGGCGGTCAGGGGGGCTCCAAAGACAAAAAGAACGATCTGCCTTTTTAGATCCGCAGGTGACCTGTCATCTTAATATATCTCGTATCTTTAGTTTTTATTTGATATGAGGATATATCCCATATTATTGATATATGTTTCCTTACTGATCAGCCTTATAGCCTGCAGTGCAAAACCTAAGGACAGTGAGAACCGCAATATGATCCAGCAGGAAGAATGGAAAGAACTGGCAGAAGCCATGGTCAACAGCCAGATCAAAGCCCGTGGCGTTTCCGATCAGCGGGTCCTGGATGTCATGAAAAATACCCCACGGCATTTATTTGTCCCTTCCGATGCCGCCCGCTACGCATATTATGATTCCCCGCTTCAAATAGGGCACGGACAGACAATATCGCAACCCTATATCGTAGGATTAATGACTGAATCCCTGGAATTGAAGGGAACCGAGAAAGTTCTGGAGATCGGGACCGGTTCAGGATACCAGGCAGCCATACTGTCTCCCCTTGTTGATACCTGCTACAGCATAGAGGTTCTTGAGCCACTGGCCAGGAAGGCTGAAGCCCTCCTGAAGGAACTTGAATATAACAATGTGGTGGTCAGATGGGGTGATGGCTATGCCGGGTGGGAAGAGCATGCCCCCTTTGATTGTATAATAATTACGGCGGCACCTCCGGAAATCCCGGAAAAACTGATAGAACAGCTCAAGGTAGGAGGGAAAATGATCGTTCCGGTTGGAACCATGTTACAGGAACTGATCCTTATTACCAGGACAAATAAGGGTATCAGAAAAAAAAGTATCATCCCGGTCAGGTTTGTTCCAATGGTGCATCCCATTGAACCTATACCTGATAAAAAGGAGCCTGCAATTGAAAAGTAAATTCGGAGTATATACATCCATCTCAATAGTGGTGGCTAACATGATCGGAACCGGGATATTTACCAGTCTCGGGTTCCAGGTCATGGCCCTGTCCTCGGGAATGTCACTTCTTTTCCTATGGTTGCTTGGAGGGGTATCCGCCCTTATCGGTGCCCTTGTATATGCCGAACTCAGCACTGCCCTTCCCCGCTCGGGCGGCGAATATAATTTCCTGTCTGTTCTTTATCATCCTTCACTGGGTTTCCTCGCGGGCTGGATATCATTCATTGTCGGATTCGCTGCTCCTACAGCGGCAGCATCCATTGCCCTGGGCGCCTACCTGAAAGCAGCCTTCGATATGCCTGCAATCTTTATGGGTATCAGGATTGAAAAATATATAGCTATAATTGTTCTTGTGCTTATAACATTACTGCACTCAACCAATAAAAGGGCGGGGGCCCATTTCCAGAGCATTTTCTCAACCATCAAGATCATCACCATCCTGGCGCTTATTATTCTTGGATTATTTGCCAGCAGCAACCAGCAGCTTGATTACAGCTTCAGCAGCAAGGCCTTTTCAGAAATACTATCCCCGGCCTTTGCAGTATCCCTGTTTTTCGTCAGCTTTTCATATTCCGGGTGGAACTCGGCGGCATATATCGCCGGGGAGATCAGGAACCCGGGGAAGAATATTCCTATCAGCCTCATCGCCGGAACCCTGATAGTTACCAGCCTGTATGTGCTTATAACCTATACTTTCCTGAAAGTAATACCCATAAATGAAATGACGGGCAAGATAGAGATCGGTTTCCTCTTCGGGGAACAGATCTTCAGTGCTAACGGGGCGAAAACCATGGCCCTTATCTTCAGCTTTCTGCTCCTGTCCACTGTCAGCGCCCTCACCCTTACGGGTCCGCGTGTCACCCAGGTCATGGGAGAAGACTATCCCGGCATCAGCTGGTTCAGAAAACTATCCTCAAGGGATATACCTGCGAGGGCCATACTAATACAGGCTGCACTGGCTTCTGTGTATATCCTGACATCCACATTTGAGGAGGTCATCACCTATATAGGATTTACACTGAACCTGTTTACCCTTATGGCTGTTTTCGGTATATTCATTCTTCGCAGAAAATTCAGGGAAACAAAACCAATTTTCCGGATGAAGCTCTACCCCTTGCTTCCTGCTGTTTTCATCCTGATCAACCTGTGGATACTTGTATACGGACTCATATTCAAGCCTTTTGAATCCTTCGCAGGGATACTGACGGCTGCAGCCGGACTGCTTTTCTATTACCTGCTTGACAGGAAAAAGTAAGTCAGGAGGGCAGGTCATACTCCACTTCCTGCAAAAAACTGATGGTATTATTGATGTCGGGATACAGGATGCGGTCCTGTTCCACGAATTCGACGCGTTCCCTGTACTGTGAGATGAATTCCTCCAGGAAGGGCGATGAGCCGGCAGGCCGGCGGAATTCCAGGGCCTGGACGGCAGTGAACAGTTCTATGGCCAGTATCCTTTCGAGGTTTAGCATAACAGCATGGGCTTTTACTGCTGCAGTAGCCCCCATGCTTACATGATCTTCCTGTCCCTGGCATGATTCAATGGAATCAACCGAAGACGGGGTTGAGAGCTGTTTGTTCATACTTACCAGGGAAGCCGCCGTATACTGGGGTATCATAAAACCGGAATTCAGTCCGGGTTTGGCCACCAAAAAAGGAGGCAGTCCGCGGTGCCCTCCGACCAGCTGGTAGGTCCTGCGCTCAGAGATGTTACCCAGTTCGGCCATGGCGATGCAGAGATTGTCAAA
>CAZILN010000313.1:0-7924 GCA_964540005.1 uncultured Bacteroidaceae bacterium
AGGGATTAGCTCCGGTTCCCCAGATGATCAGGGCGTTCTTAGCAGCTGACTGATTTACATAATCTGTGATTTCACCTACTTCGTCCATACTGATCTCATTTACACCGGATGTGATATTGATCAGAATGTTTTCTGCTCCTGTAATATCATTATTATTCAGCAGGGGAGATGCCAGGGCTTCCTGTATGGCCTTGATTGCACGCTGCTCACCCGAGGCTGCTCCGGAACCCAGTATGGCAACCCCGCTGTCCTTCATAACGGTCTCCACATCTGCAAAATCAACATTGATGTATCCGTGTACAGTAATTATTTCGGCAATCCCCCTTGCTGCAATACTAAGTATATCATCCGCCTTGGCAAAAGCCTCCGATAGTTTCAGGTCTCCGTAGATTTCCCTTAGCTTTTCATTGTTGATCACCAGAAGGGAGTCTACGTGTTCCTTCAGTTCATTGATACCCTCTATGGCCTGCTGTATACGCTGCTGGCCTTCAAAGCGAAAGGGGATGGTAACAATAGCAACTGTAAGGATCCCTTTCTCCTTTGCAGCTTTGGCAATTACGGGTGCTGCTCCTGTACCCGTACCTCCTCCCATTCCGGCAGTAAGGAATACCATTTTCGTGTTTATTGAAATGGCTTCCATTACATCATCCAGGTTTTCAAGAGCTGCCTGCATACCAATTTCAGGCTTATTGCCTGCACCCCTTCCTTCGGTCAGGTCTTCGCCAATCTGGACTTTTACCGGGACCGGGCTTCCGTTAAGCGCCTGGGCATCGGTATTACAAATGATGAAGTTTACATCTTTTATCCCCTGCTTCCACATATGGTTGACGGCATTACTGCCACCGCCACCTATTCCTACCACTTTAATTATTGATGACCTGTTCTCAGGCAGGTCAAAATTCATTAATTCTCCTTCCATAGCATAATGATTTATATGTTATCACTCTTGTGAGAATATATTCAGTATTCAATTTGTGAATTTGTTAATTTAATATGTGCGAATTGTATCATTCCATTATGGTATCATTCTCATCAAACATGCTGCTTATCTTCTCTTTCAGATTATTCAGGATCCCGAATTTGTTTTTTTGTCCTTCCTGATCGGTTTCTGTTTCTATCTCCTCTTCAATTTCTTCCTTTACCGGCTCCACAGGTTTTGCATTTTTTACCAGGTCTTCAAATCCTTTCAGAAGCAATCCTATACTGGTTGAATACATTGGCTGATTAACCTCCTCCAGGATATCCGCTGCCAGGTATTCATTCGGATAACCGACCCTGACATCCAGTCCTGTTTTGAATTTTACCAGCTGGGGCAGGTGCCTCAGCAGGGCTCCCCCTCCTGTAAGGACAATCCCTGCACTCAGTTTATCCATGACCCCGGAATTCTCGATTTCATACAAGACAGCATCAAGAATTTCTTCCATGCGTGACTGGATAATATAGGCCAGGCTCCTGAATGCAATTTCTTTTGGTTCTCTTCCGCTGATACCGGGTATGGTAACCACCTTTTCCTCATTGGCCAGGTCACCCAGTGCCGAACCAAACTGGATTTTGAGTAATTCAGCCTGGCGGCCAAGTATGGAGCACCCCTCCTTGATGTCATTTGTCACCACATTTCCACCGAACGGGATAACAGCCGTATGCCTGATGATATCATCATAGAAGACGGCAATATCGGTGGTACCTCCTCCAATATCAACCAGGGCGACACCTGCCTCTTTTTCATCCTCAGTAAGAACTGCCTCCGAAGAGGCCAGGGGTTCCAGTACCAGTTCTTTAACATTCAATCCGGCCCTGTTGATGCATTTTTCAATGTTCTTTGCCGATGCGATCTGCCCTATAACGATATGGAAATTACCTTCCAGGCGTTTCCCGGACATTCCTGCCGGATTTTTCACTCCTGTCTCGTTATCCACGATGAAGTTCTGCGGGAGTACATGTATGATCTCTTCACCGGCTTCAATAGGTATCTTATACATATCATCTATGAGTGCCTGTATATCCTCCTTGGTTATCTCGTCGTCATAGGAATCCCGGTTGACATACCCCCGGTTCCTGATGCTTTTGATATGCTGTCCCGCTATTCCAACATATACATCCTTGAGGTTCACGGCCGCCTGTTCCTGTACTTCATTTACCGTATTCTGTATGGCGTTAACCGTCTCCTCAATATTCAGAACTACTCCACGTTTAACACCTTTTGAGGCGGTTTTGCTCATCCCAAGGATTTCGAGTTTTCCTTTTGCACTTTTTTTACCGACTATAGCAACGATTTTGGTGGTTCCTATGTCAACGGCTGCAATAATTTGTTCTTTTGATGTCATGACTTTATTTTTTTGTACAAACTACCTGGTTTTTATATGTAAGATTAATTTCATCATATTGATTCCAACCCAGAAACCTGAAGCCTTCCTTATACACTGTTTCCAGTTTAAACAGCTTATGCCTGTAATCCCCGGGGGGTCCGAAATAAATGATATGTGCCCCCAGCCGGGGAATCAGTTCCAGCTCCTTCTTTTCATTAACGTATACCTGGACAATCTGTGAGCGCCAGAACTCATCCTGATAAATATAACGTGCCAGATCAAACAGGCCTGTCATCAGCTCCCTGTCCGGCACATTTCCCGGCAGGTGCATGGATCCGTTATTATATATATCCGGTGAGATGTTCCCGTTTATTACCAGTACATGTTCGCTGTAGTTCTGTGAAACAGGCATGAAATAACATTCGTCATCCACGTAATAACTCCTGTTGCTTTTGTCAATGATCCTGACCACCGGCCTTCTCTGGGTGATCTCAACCCTCAGTTCCCCATCTACGGTGGTATATATTTCTGCCGATTTAACAGCCGGGTGCAAAAGCAGTTGTTCTTCCAGGCGGGAGAGTTCCACCTTGCTCATCTGTACTCCCGTGATGCTGTCCCCCGCCTCATTCAAGATCCTCATTACATCCTCTTTAAGGATGAACTGCAGGTTCAGACTGTCTCTGATCAGGACCTCTACTGAGGAGCATCTGACGGCTTCATTCTCCCTGTTGACAAAACTTAGTGCCAGGATCATATACCCGCTTATCATTAACCACAATATCAGGTTCTTCACTTTATTCATCTGCTCCTGCTTTGTGTCCGAACAACTGGTTAATAGCTTCGACCATCCGGTCGATATCACCGGCCCCCATACTGATCAATACCTCATAGCTTCCCCCGGAAAGCCTGTCAATCAGGCTTTCTTTTGTACACATCTGTTTATTCGGGAGGTTCATCTTCTCAAGTATTATTTCAGCCGTAACACCCGGGATGGGTTCTTCCCTGGCGGGGTAAATATCCAGCATAAATACTTCATCCAGGGTATCAAGACTGCTGGCAAACCCCCCGGCAAAGTCCCGGGTCCTGGTAAACAGGTGGGGCTGGAATATACCGGTAAGTTTTTTCCCGGGAAACAGCTGCCTGACTGATGTAACCAAGGCTGCGATCTCCCTTGGATGATGGGCATAATCGTCTATGTAAACAAAATCATCCCTCTGAATCTGGATATCGAAACGGCGTTTTACACCTTTGTAGCTACCCAGGGCTGCTGAAATTTTTTCTGGTTTAATCCCTGCCATCCAGGCTGCGGAAGCAGCGGCCAGGGAATTTTCAATATTGAGCTCACCGGGGATCCCTGTGGTCACACCCCTGAGCTGGCCATCAGGAAACACCATGTCGAATTGCTGTCTCCCCATGTCATACTTCAGTGAGGAAACAGAAAAATCCGTCTTTCCTTCCAGGGAATACCTGAATATCCTGACTCCTTTCTGCAGGTGTACCGGTATGTCTACTCTGGAATGCATGATCAAGCAGCCATCAGCCTGTACCTGTGAAGCAAATTCACCAAAGGCCACTTTTAAACTGTCGTGATCGCCGTAAATATCCAGGTGGTCAGGATCACATGAGGTGATCAGGCCTAACCAGGGCTTAAGCTTAAGGAAAGAGCGATCAAATTCATCGGCTTCCACCACATGGATGGCATCGGCTTCAGACAGGAGAACATTGCTGTTGTAGTTCTTCATGATCCCTCCCAGGAAGGCATTACAGCCGGTTCCCGAGTGGTGCAGAATATGGGCCAGCATGGAAGAAACAGTCGTTTTACCATGGGTACCCGCCACAGCTATTGTCTTTTTATCCCTGGTGATCATTCCAAGCACCTCGGCCCTTTTCATTATCCTGAATTCGTGTTTTCTGAACCAGCTCAACTCGGCATGAGAGTATGGAACAGCCGGGGTATAAATAACAAGTGTGTTCATTGGATTCCTGCACCTGGCATCAATGAGCCCGGTATCATCCTTATAATGTATATTGCACCCTTCCTCAACCAACCTGGAAGTCAGCTCTGAAGGGGTGCGGTCATAGCCTGATACCGATATGCCCTGGTTCAGGAAGTACCTGGCCAGGGCGCTCATTCCAATGCCACCGATCCCAATCATGTATACATTCCCAATATAATGCTTCTCCGTTATGTTCATGTCAGCATATTAATTATCTCGTCTGCGATCCTCAGGGCCGAGTCCCTTACGGCCAATTCTTTTATATTTTCTGAAAGCCGGCTGCTGCGCTCCTGATCACTCAGGATGCTCATGGCTTCTGTTATCATTTTATCTTCTGCCTCATGATCGGCAATATATACTGCAGCCTCTTTTTTCACCAGGGCCATGGCATTCCTTGTCTGATGATCCTCGGCCACATTGGGTGAGGGGATCAGGATAACCGGTTTGCCCACATGGCAGAGTTCCGACACGGTCAGGGCGCCCGCCCGTGAAATAATGAGGTCTGCAGCGGCATAGGCCAGGTCCATCCTGGCAATGAATTCCAGCAACCTCACATTCCTGTTTCCTGCCGATTCCATAAACTTGCCGAGTTTCTGATAATACGCTTTACCGCATTGCCAGAGTAACTGGGTATCTGTCTGTATCAGTACATCCAGTTTCGACATAATACTGTTATTGATGGAACGTGCCCCCAGGCTGCCTCCCAGTATGAGTATCACCTTTTTGCCGGCTTCCATTTCAAAAAAACTGATGGCTTCTGCCTTCTTTTTATCCAGGTCATGTTCCTGTATCTCCTTTCGTACAGGATTTCCCGTCATAATAATCTTATCGCCCGGAAAATACCGGTCCATATCGCTGTAGGCCACACAGATCTTATCAACCCTCCGGGCAAGCAGTTTATTGGTTATCCCGGCGTATGAATTCTGCTCCTGTATAAGGGTCGGTATCCCCGACCTGGCAGCTACCCTGAGTACCGGACCGCTGGCATACCCGCCAACTCCGACGACTGCATCAGGCTTAAACTCCCTGATCAGCTTTCTTGATAATCGCAGGCTCTTAAAAAGCCTCAGTATTACTGAGATATTCCTGAGTGTGATCTTCCTTATAAAACCCCTGATAGGAAGGCCGATAATCCGGTATCCTGCTTCGGGTACTTTCTCCATCTCCAGGCGGTTATCCGCACCAACAAAAAGAAGATCCACTTCCTTCAGCCTTTCCTTCAAAGCATCGGCAATGGCAATGGCCGGGAATACATGGCCCCCTGTGCCACCTCCGCTTATTATTATCTTACTATCAGGCTTCAACTGTCTCATTCTGTAGTTGTTGTTCTTTTATTCCACGGCTTACACTCAGGATGATCCCCAGGCTTATGCTTGAAATAAGCAGTGATGTCCCACCCATACTTATGAAGGGAAGTGGTTGTCCTGTTACCGGTAGCAGGTTCACTGCCACTGCCATGTGTACCATAGCCTGCAATACCATACCCAGTGTCAGGCCAATGACCAGAAATGCAGGGAAGGTACGGGTACTCTTGCGTACCATCACACCTGCCCTGTACAGCAGGATCAGGTATAGCAATAATATGGGGATCCCTCCCAGTATCAGTCCGTATTCCTCAATGATCACAGCATATATAAAATCAGAATATGGATGAGGGAGAAAGTTCCTCTGGGTACTGTTGCCGGGAAGTTTTCCGAATAATCCTCCGCTGGCGATGGCAATTTTAGCCTGCTCGACCTGGTAGCTTTCAGATTCACCGTCCATAAAATTCTCTATCCTGCTTTTCCAGGTGTTGACGCGACCGTCTGATCCGGTAAGCAGGGAAACCGTAACATACAGCCCTATTATCAGGACTGCAGCAGCCCCAAGCAGAAGAAGGTACTTTGTATTTACCCTTCCGATGAACATCAGGATTATACAGGTCACCAGCAGGATCAGCGCAGTGGAAAGGTCCTCCGGCATGATCAGAAGACAGACAATCCCGATTGGTATTATTACAGGAATGAAGGTCCTGTAGAGGTCTTTGATCTCGTTCTGCTTCTGGGACAATAACCTGGCCACATACATTATGAGTGCCAGCTTAGCCAGGTCCGAGGTCTGAAAACTAAGGCCGATAACAGGTATCTCCAGCCAGCGTGAGGCCTGGTTTATATCCTTGCCGAAAAACAGTGTGATAAACAGAAGCGGGATAGCAATTATAAGCAGCCACTGTGCCATTCGTGAAAAATACCTGTATGGGACCAGGTGAATAATATAGATCATACCCAGACCGGCAATGATGAAAAGGGTATGCCGGAATACAAAATAGGATATGCTGCTTTCCGGGTTGCGGAATACCAGTATACCCGAGGTACTGTATACCGACAAAACGGAAAAGATGGACAGTATAAAGACTACTGCCCAGATGATTTTGTCGCCCCCCAGATATGTCTTCGTTTCATGTTCCATTGGATTCCTTAAAGCTCCCTGACTGCTTCTTTAAATTTTCTTCCCCTGTCTTCATAGTTCTCAAAAAGATCAAAGCTGGCACATGCCGGGGAAAGCAGTACCGTATCCCCGTTGTGCGACATGTAATAGGCTGTTTTAACTGCTTCAGACATGCTCTGTACTTCTATTATTTCTTTGACATCATCTGAAAAAGCCTCTTTAATCCGGGAATTATCCTTCCCGAGGCAGATAATGCTCGTGACCCTTTCCCTGACCAATGTTGACAGCTCTTTGTAATCATTGCCTTTATCGACTCCTCCTGCTATCCAGACGATATTAGTATGTACGCTTTCCAGAGCATACCAGGTCGAGTTGACATTGGTGGCCTTTGAATCATTAATGAACTGAATCCCATGTATCTTCAGCACAGGCTCCAGGCGGTGTTCCACACTCTGGAAATCCATCAGGCTCTCCCTGATAATATCTTTGCGTATCTTGAGTACATTCCCGGCAATTCCGGCTGCCATGCTGTTATACTGATTGTGTTTCCCTTTTAATGCCAGCTCGTGTACAGACATGGAAAAATCAACATCTTCGAATTCAATCCTCAGTTTATCTTCTTCATCTATATAGGCAACTTCATTCGAATGCTTCTTCAGTGCAAATGGCAACTCCTTGGCCTTCATCACAATCTTTTCCAGTTCCTTAATGGTTATATCATCATCCGAACAGAAAATGAAGTACTCATCTTCCAGCAGGTTCTGGGTTATCCTGAATTTGGAATCCACATAATTCTGCATGGAATTGTCATACCTGTCGAGATGATCAGGGGTAATATTCAGGAGTATGGCAATATCCGCTTTGAATTCGAACATTCCATCCAGCTGAAAACTGCTGATCTCCAGCACATAATAATCATAATCATCTTCGGCAACCTGTAAGGCAAAGCTTTTGCCTATATTCCCCGCCATACCTGCATTCAGACCTGCTTTCTTCATCATATGATGGATCAATGATGTAGTGGTGGTCTTTCCGTTGCTCCCGGTTATACAGATCTTCTTCGCATGGGTGAACCTGGCGGCAAATTCTATCTCGGAAATGATCCTGATCTCTCTTTTCCTGATGCTTTCCACAATGGCAGCCCGTTCGTGGATACCCGGACTCTTAATAATCTCGTCGGCATCGAGAATCAGC
>CAZILN010000314.1:0-7760 GCA_964540005.1 uncultured Bacteroidaceae bacterium
TTCATAACTGACGTGATGTGAGGTAGCTATTTTTTTTATCCAATACTGAATAAATAGAGAATAATACCGCTACATAGCTAACGCGATGTAAGGTGGCGCTTTTTTATATCCTCCTACTTCCTGCCATAGGTGACACCGGGCCAGTCATCGGTCCGGAAAGGCGAAGCCGGCAGTCCTTCCATATTATACAGGTTCACATCATCCGGATTGTTGGCCCATCCGTACCTCACAGCCATGGGTTCCGGTACCCTGTCACAGCTTAGTATTACCTTGTTATCCCTGATAAAGCCTTTAGCCCAGTGGAATTTCTTATCCTTTCCAGCCATGGCAAATCCATTGACATAGCCGTACCTGTCATGCACTGTCAATCCAGATCCAACATGGTCGAATTCGAGAATGGCATTAGGACCGTCTATTTTCATTGTTTTATATACCGGTCCGGAATAAACAATATCCTTCCCGTATGCTACATGTAGGGCTGAGAGTGCAAGTCTCATGCCCACGTCCTGTTTATTTGTGGGATGTATGTCATCGGCCTCGCCGATATCGATAATTACAGCCATGCCGGTATTGGGCAGCGACAGGGTCATTAACTGAGCTTCGCGAAGCTCTGCCCAGTCGCTTTCACCAGGTTTATCATTTGCTTTTTGGTAATTGGCCAGCTGAACGAAGAAGAAAGGCATGTCCGGGTTATTCCACTTATCCCGCCAGTCAGTAATCAATAAAGGGAAAATGTAACGGTACTGATAGGCTCTTCCTGCATTTGATTCTCCCTGGTACCAGATAGCTCCCCGTATTGAAAAATTCAAAAAAGGATGGATCATACCATTATACAGTAAGGTAGGATTGGAGTTTGGGCCTATGGAATTCTGAATATTCATTGTCAGATCCACAGGACTTACTTTAAAGCGCCATTTTCCGGCCAGGCCGATGGATGTCTCTCCTGTAACAAGCTTTATCTGGTTGGGGTTCCCGTATAATCCGCCACCTCCACCGGTATCTTCAACCCTCACAGCAATAACATTTTTACCTGTTTTCAGGTATGCAGCGGGCAGCCTGTAGATCCGGGGCTGGCTGTATAAATTCTTCATCTCTCCCACCTTATGGCCGTTCACCCAGGTGATATCAGAATCATCAATGGGTCCGAGTTCAAGGATGAGGTCCTTTCCGGCAGTTGCTTCATCAAGTTCAAACTCCTTCCTGAACCAGACCACACCATCCAGTCCCACCAGACCGGCATTTTCCCACAGGACAGGCAGTTCCATCTCACCCCATGATGACATATCCAGATCCGGGGCTGCCCACAATGCTTCCCCATCTACCATTCCAGGTTCATCTCCGCCATATTTCTTTACCAGTTCATCCAGTTCGGCCTTTTTCCTGGCTAATTCTTCCTCCGGTTTTGCAGTCTTAAGATTGTCCACACGCTCCTTAAATTCTTCAACCTGCCCGATTGACCCGGCACTGATCCATGTTTCAACAATGGTCCCACCCCATGATGTATGCAGCAGTCCGATCGGGACTCCTGTTTCCTTATGAACATGCCTTCCGAAGAAGTATCCTACCGCAGAAAAGTTGGACAGGGTAGATGGACTGCATTCCTGCCACTCCCCGCTTTCAACATCATCCACCGGTTTGAATTGCACGTTTTTGGGAGCGCTGAACAATCTTATCCCGGGGTAGTCAGCCGCTTCAATTTCTGCTTCTGCATTATCGGTCCTGCTTACCGGGAACTCCATATTCGACTGTCCCGAACAGACCCACACATCTCCTATCAGGATGTTTTCAAGTAAAATGGTATTCTTACCCTTAATCTTCATCTGGTAAGGGCCCCCTTCCTTCATTGCCGGCAGGCTAATCAGCCATTTACCGTTTTTATCTGCCTTGGTGCTTTCTTCTGTGTCCCTGAAACTTACGGTGACCTGTTCCCCTTTGTCTGCCCATCCCCATATCCTGCATTCGGCATTTCTCTGCAGGACCATATTGCTTGAGATGATTTTTGGCAGGCGTACTTCGGCTTTAGCGAACTGGATTATAAACAGGCTTGTCAGAAGAAGAATGATAGATTTGTTTCTCATGGTATTTGATTAAGTGTATTAGGTTCAGTCACATGTCGATTCAAGTATTGATTCAGGTGTTGATCGTGGATAGGGTATCCATCATGGCAATAACATTTTCCACGGGTGTATTGGCCTGGATGTTATGAACGGTATTGAAAACAAATCCGCCATTTTTCCCGAATATCCTGCAGGTTTCCTCCACCTGTGTCCTTACCTGGTCAGGACTGCCGAATGGCAATACTTTCTGGGTATCCACCCCTCCGCCCCAGAAAGTCAGCTTATCACCATAGCTTTCCTTCAGATGGCGGGGGTCCATCCCGGCAGCATTTATTTGAACGGGATTGATTATATCGAAGCCGGCTGCTATGAAATCCTTCATCAGGGGTTCCACGGCCCCGCAGGAATGCTTGAAGGTCTTCCACCCTGTATGAGCATGGATCCAGTCATTCATTTTCCTGTAGTAAGGAGCATATAATGCATTAAATGTAGCATCATCACAAAACTGTTTGTCCTGGGTCCCAAAATCCGTCCCACATAAAAAAACCACATCCACCTTGTTACCTACGGTATCAAATATCCTCTTCATATTATTTATGGCAATTTCAGTCTGCCTTTCAAATACTGCATGCAGGTAATCCTGTCTCATCAGTGTGGACATATACCATTCGGTAAGATCACGTATCCCTTTCGGATGCTTCAGCTCCATGGCAGGAACAAGTGCAATGTCCCCTATGGCTGTTCCACCGAAGCCTGCTACCACAGCCCTTCCCGTGCTGTATGCTTTTTCAATGCTTTCTTTCCAGTACTCCAGGTCCTCATCACTGATCTCAGAAAATTCCTCAAGATTGTCATGGGGATCAAGCCTGGATTCATCAATGGGCTCCTGCCTGATGATGGCATCAAAAAAGAAACTTGCTTTGGGCATTTTCCCGCTGGCCGGCGCCGAAGTATCTCCCTCGGGATAAATAAGCAGGTCGCCATTGCTGTCCAGCCGCGCATTAAAATTACCCGGAACCAGTATTTCCTGGTCCCAGAATGTTTTAAATCCATGCCATCCGGACTGCTCAATACCAAACATATTCTTGCTTCCGCTCACAGATACCGTATCTATATGAAGGGCCGAAATAAGGTCTTCTTCAATTTCTCCCAGCATCTGGTAAGGTTCAATAACCTTTACCGGGTGCCTGTCCAGTCCGTAATGCTCTCTTAGTTTTTCGACAATCCTGACGTGAATGCCTGTTACGGCAGTGGACCCAAAATCCACAGGTATCCTGTCCGGGGTCCTGTGGGACAACGCTGTCCGTATACGTTCCCGTGAGTTCATGACTTTAAAGATAGTAATTATGCTAAAAGTCAGAGATACTTAAAAGAATCCTGATCCTGATCTATGCATTGTAGGTAGAAGAAGCTGTGTCCCCTCCCCTGCCGGTCCAGTTGGTATGGAAGAACTCTCCCCTGGGTTTATCCACCCGTTCGTAGGTATGTGCGCCAAAATAGTCTCTCTGTGCCTGAAGCAGATTGGCAGGCAGCCGCTCCGACCTGTAACCGTCAAAATAACTTAATGCCGTGGCAAGGGCAGGAACCGGTATGCCGTTCTCAACAGCAGTAGCTACCACTCTCCTCCAGCCTGCCTGGGCGTTTTCAATCTTCTCCTTAAAGAATGGATCCAGTAACAGGTTCTCAAGTCCGGGATCCTTATCAAAAGCTTCCTTGATGTTTCCCAGGAATACGGAACGGATGATACAGCCACCCCTCCACATCAGGGCAATCCCGCCATAATTCAGGTTCCACCCGAATTCGGCTGCTGCTGCCCTCATCAGCACATAACCCTGGGCATAGGATACAATTTTTGCAGCAAACAGTGCCTGCATCAGGTCCCTGATGAATGCTGTTTTATCTCCTTTAAAAACAGGAGCAGGACCTGAAAGCACCTTGGAAGCCCTGACGCGTTCTTCTTTCTGTGCGGACAGTGTCCGGGCAAAGACCGCCTCTCCTATCAGGGTAAGGGGGATACCTACATCCAGGGCAGCAATGGCCGTCCATTTTCCGGTTCCTTTTTGTCCGGCTGTATCCAGGATCATATCAACAAGTTCCTCGCCCTTCTCAGTATAACCAAGAATATCTCTTGTGATTTCTATCAGGTAGGAATCCAGCGGTCCCTCGTTCCACTCTTTAAATACCCCATACATTTCCTGGTTTGACATTCCCAGCAGGTCTTTCATCAGGTGGTAGGTCTCGCAGATCATCTGCATATCCCCGTACTCTATACCATTGTGTACCATCTTTACAAAATGTCCGGCCCCGTTTTCACCTACCCAGTCACAGCATGGACTCCCATCCTCTACTTTTGCCGAAATATCCTGGAAGATGTTTTTTACATGCGGCCAGGCTGACGGGGAACCTCCCGGCATTATGGATGGACCAAGAAGGGCTCCTTCTTCACCCCCCGAAACACCGGTCCCGATATAAAGCAGTCCCTTTTCTTCCACGTATTTAGTCCTGCGGTTGGTATCGGGATAATGTGTGTTGCCCCCGTCAATAATGATATCCCCCGGTTCCAGGTGCGGAATCAGCTTGTCTATGAAAGCATCCACGGCTGAACCAGCCTTTACAAGCATCATTACCTTACGGGGCCGCTTCAGCGACTGAACCAGTTCTTCAATGCTGTGAGCGGCTATGAAATTTTTTCCTGCACCTCGTCCTTCGATGAATTTATCCACTTTCTCAACTGTCCTGTTAAATACTGCCACAGTATATCCGTGGCTTTCCATATTCAGTACCAGGTTTTCACCCATGACCGCCAGACCTATCAGTCCGATGTCTGCTAATTTTTCCATTTTGCTTATTATTTTAAGGTTAGTTTATTTAATATTTTTCAGCAACAAAAGTCAGTTAATACCTGAAATCCCAGGCTCTCAAGCAGCTTTCCCGTTCCTGCAGCATCATTCAGTATCCTGACGGTGTAACTTCCCTGCTCCCGCCTGTTTGGATAACTGCCCCTCAGTTCCTCAAACTTACCGGGCTGTGATCGTAGGGCTGTGTCATCCCTCATAATATCATATGAGTGCGAAACCGCTGCTCTGAGAATATCCTGCCTTTTCAGGCCTGATCCTTCAATAATGATCTCAGGCTGTTCCGGTTCCGGCACATCCGTAGGGTACCAATCATCCAATCCGAGCTTGAAATGACTGCTCAGGGCCCGGACCGACATACTGGTTCCGTTGGCCTTTCCATCTAAGGAGTAACCTGCAATATGAGGTGTGGCTATCTCAGCCATAGCCATCAGTTCTTTGTCGATATCGGGTTCATTTTCCCAGACATCGAGAACAGCAGCCCGTATGCTCCCGTCTTTAATTGCCTGCTTAAGTACCTGCGTATCTGCCACTTCACCCCTGGATGTATTGATCAGGAAAGACTTTTTCCGAAGGCCTGAAACAAAACTGTCATCGACAAGATGGAAGGACTTGTCCCTGCCTTCACTGGTCAGGGGCACATGTAAACTGATGATATCCGAGCCGGCCAGTATTTCATCCAGTGATACGAACCGGCCGGGTCCTTCCGCTCTTTCACGGGGAGGGTCATTTAACAGTACTTTCATGCCCAGGCTTTCAGCTATCGCAGCCACTTTGGTTCCCACATGACCCACCCCGATGATGCCAATGGTCTGTCCGGAAAGAACCAGTTTTCTGCTGTCGGCCAGGTGGACCAGCACTGACAGCAGGTACTGCGCCACCGAAGCAGAATTGCATCCGGGTGCATTTGTCCATTTTATTCCTGCCTGCTCGCAATAATCCGTATCAATATGATCATAGCCTATAGTTGCAGTCGCAATGAATGAAACCCTGTTTCCCCTGAGAAGTTCTTCATTACAGCGGGTACGCGTCCTTATGATCAGGGCATCTGTCCCGGCCAGCTTATCTTTTGTTATCTGTTTCCCGGGCATGTAGACAAGTTCGCATCTGTCATCCAGTACAGACCTCAGGAAAGGAACATTTTCATCGGCAACGATCTTCATCTAATACCTTGATTTATCGGCCCATAATCCAAGGGCCGGGTTGGAAATATAAAAGACTTCTTCGCCGTCTTCCATCCTGTTGAAACCATCTTTCATAATCCCCGGATCATATTTCTGCAACATATTATCCAGTTCATCATAGCTGAATCCGACACCCCTGATCTCCTCTGCAGACAGTTTTTCAGTACAGTAAGTAATGCTGAACCTCCCGTCAGATGAACCGTGGATCAGGTGGGCAGCGGCGCTCAGGTTGGCCTTCAGATCAGGGTATCTTTCTACCTGTTCCAGTATCCGGGATCGGCTCACATAACCATACTTACGTATCAGGCCATCGATGATCCTGTCCTCGCCAAATTCTGCCACGCCGGGGGCCAGTACTATCAACTGGCCTCCGTCGGCTATTGCCATCCGTGTGCGGTAGATGCTCTTGTTCCCCAGCCAGGTGCTTTTATATTCCGATGGGTCCAGGTAAACGACCACCTTATCCAGGGCTTTATCCAGCATGCTGAAGTTAACCTCCAGTGACAGCCGGCTGGCCTTTTCAAAGCACTCGTAATCATCCCCGGCATACAGACCCCTGATCTGCAATTTCCCCTTTTCATCAGCACTTACAACGGTCAGAAAATAAATGACCGGCATATGCTGTGCAAAATGTTCCGATGCATAGTTTAGCACCCTCCTGACTGGAGTATCAGCCCTGCCCATCATCCTCTCCATACCGTATACGGCCCCCAGAAAATGGCTTTTATTAATACCTTCCTGTCCGCCCGTACCCACAAAAATATTCTTATTATAATTAGCCATACCTACCACTTCGTGCGGCACCACCTGGCCAACGGACATGATCAGGTCATGCCCTCCCTTAACCAGCATCCTGTTCACCTGGGCGGGCCAGGCATAGTCTATCATACCATCAGAAACTTCCTTAAGGTAAGAACCGGGCACCTCTCCAAGGGTAACAATATCCTTGCGCCAGTCGTGCACGCGAAACTTACTCGCGGGAACCTCAGGGTACATATGGCTGATTTCAGCTTCCGTCATGGCTGCATGGGTGCCCAGGGCCGGGAGTATATCACAAAGCTTATTTCCCAGGTAGCTTTCGGCTGCCTGCATGATGGTACCGGCAAAAGAATGGAACCGGGTATAATCCGGGGGAATGGCCAGTACTTTTTTGCGCGGACCAATCTTCTCAAAGCACCTAATAATGGCTTCTTCAATATCCTGCCGGCTTATAATTTCAGTCGCCGATCCTTTCTGGTAATAAATCATATCTGTATTCTATCCTGCGAATCCGGAATTTTTGAATTACGCGAGCGCATTCCCCGAAGTTCTGCTTCGGGGTTAGCGAGCACAAATAAAAATAAACAATTAATCGATGATTCCTCGCAGCTCAGCTGCGAGGAGAGTCAATTTGTGAATTATTTTCAATTCCATGGCGGTTGTTCCGGAAGATAGGCATCAAATTCGCTTATCAGGCCTTCTTCATAACTTCCGGCATACCGGCCTTCAAAGAATGCATCCAGTCCTTCCCTGAAAAAACGTTCCCAGGATTCTTCCTCATGTCCCGGATTGATCGGGAAGAACAATACACCGTTTGTTTTTGCTGCCTTGAAATCCCCCGGTGCATCACCCACCATCAGTATTTTTTCCTGAGGATACTTACCAACAGCTCCCAGTGCAATATG
>CAZILN010000315.1:0-9897 GCA_964540005.1 uncultured Bacteroidaceae bacterium
CCTGTAGGCCATAAACTCCCTGCCCTTCCAGATCTCAGAAAATCCTTTTTCTTTCAGGGATCCCAGATCATGCCGCCCTTCCTTGTCATAACAACAGGGGACAATCCTGGCATCACTGGTAATAACTACCGTATCCCAAAGCCTCCTGCAGCGGTTCAGCATTTTCCGGTTAAGGCTCAGCTTCCCCTCCCCTGTAACATTATACCGCCGGTATTTCCTGCTGTCAGGCAGAAAATCAACTCCTACCACTCCAACCGCTCCCTCAGCTCCTCCTGTATAGAGCTGGGCAGATTTACATTCTACCCTGTCCACGCCCAGATCACGGCCTAGTCGCCGAATATCTTCCAACTGATCCTGGTTGTACCTGAAAACCAGGAACTGCAGGATAATATATGGCTCCGGTGTCCTATTCAGCCTTTTTGATTCCACCAGGTAACGCACCCCTGCTATGACTTTATCCAACTCACCTCCCCTGCGGTACCTTGAATAAGTTTCCTGGTCTGTTCCGTCGATGGAAACAATGATCCTGTTCAGTCCGCATGCAACCAGCCCGGCAGCCATCTCCCTGGTAATCAGCTGGGCATTGGTAGATGTTACCGTATACATTTTTTTCATTGCTGCATGTGACACCATGTCAATAAAATCCTTGTGCAGCAAGGGTTCACCCTGGAAATACAACATCAGGTACCAGGTTCTCGGTGAGATTTCATTTATAATTTCATTATAGGATCCCAGGTCAATCGATTTTTCTTTACGGTTAACATTATTTAGTCCGGCGGGGCATTGCGGACAAGAAAGATTGCACCAGGAAACCGGCTCCACACTGGCGCTGAAAGGCCGTGCCATCACAACAGGCCTTTTTAACAGGACAGATAAGAAATAACCCGTGTATAGCAGCACAAGATTCAGTAACCTGGGCAGGGTAAATATTCTGGTAAATCCTTTCAGACAGGATACGGCTGACACAATGATATTGCTAAATTAATACCCGGATTACTTCTCCCCGATCAAACGGTACAATTCATCAAGATCAGGGGTCAGTATTATCTCGGTTCTCCTGTTCTTTTGCCGGGCTGTCGGATTATCAGCCGGATCTACAGGCAGGAATTCGCTCCTTCCTGATGCAATAAGCCTTTCAGGATCAATGTTGGAATTATCCAGCAGTATCCTGATTATGGATGTGGCCCTCTTGACGCTCAGGTCCCAGTTATCCTGAAAAGAAGCATTGCTTCTTACCGGGACATCATCAGTGTGCCCTTCGATGGTTATGAAAATGTCAGGGGTCTCTTCCAGTATGGGTGCCAGTTGTGTCAGTGCACTCACCCCCCTGGGGTCCACCACTATGCTCCCGGTCTGGAACAGGAGCTTTTCTTCCATCGAAACATAGACTTTACCGTTCCTGAAACTAACACTCAGGCCATCCTTATTAAATCCATACAATGCGCTTGCGATGGTATTCTTCAGGGCATTCATAAGGGAATCCTTGGTAAATAATATGTCTTCCAGCTCGATCAGTCTCAGGTTCCTTTCTTCCAGTTCTACCCGAAGTTTTTCAAGATCCTGCATCTTTTGTGTAGCACTTTTTTCCAGCTCCAGGAGCCGGTCTTCCTTAGCCAGCAGGTCCTGCTGTGCATTCTGAAGCTCGGTCAGTAATCTCTTGGTTTCCCTTGTATGCCCTGAAAGCAGGGTTTCCTGGCTGGCTTCAAGATCATCATACCTGCGTTTCAGAATATCATATTCAGCTTTCAGCACATCGTACTGGCCCTGAACTCCTTCCCTTTCCTCCTGTATATCAGCTATCTCAGATTCTATGCTTCCTATTCTTGCTTCCATCTCGGTATTCCGGACATCCATTTGTTCATTGGCAGCAAACAGCTGGTCGCGTTCAGCACTGATCTTATCGCTCTGCTCCTTCAGTTCATTGAACTTGCTGGTTGGTACGCATCCTGAGAATATTACCATTACAGTAATAAAAACACATACGGATTTGCACAATATTCGGATCATCTTTTTTCTTTTAAAACGCAGGCAAATTAAAAAATATTCCCTGAGTAATTCCTTAATTCAGGGTGAAGTTATCAACCGGAATTAGGTCTATACAACAGTTTTATTATTTTTGCGTTCCCTAATTGAATTATAAATTTCAGTTTTGTATTTTAAGGCCGTATCTTTGTATTGAAATTATGACTGCTTTGTCTTCAGGGAAATACCAGATACTTGAAAAAGTTGATTATCCGTCGGACCTGAAAAACCTGGATCCGGAGGAACTGATCCTGCTCAGCCAGGAGCTGCGCCAGTTCATTATTGATATAGTCTCCTCCAATCCCGGGCACTTCGGTGCCAGCCTGGGTGTAGTTGAGCTTACTGTAGCCCTTCACTATGTTTTTAACACCCCCGATGACAAGATCATCTGGGATGTAGGACATCAGGCTTACGGACACAAGATACTTACGGGCCGAAGGGATGTTTTTCATACCAACAGGAAATATAAAGGTATCAGCGGATTCCCAAAGAGAGATGAAAGCATCTATGATGCCTTCGGAGTAGGACATGCCTCAACGTCCATATCGGCTGCACTGGGCATTGCAGTAGCAGCACAGCAAAAAGGAAATACTCAGCAGAAAGCAGTAGCCGTGATAGGTGACGGGGCATTGACGGGCGGACTGTCTTTTGAGGGACTGAATAATGCGGGTATGGAAAAATCCAACCTGCTGGTCATTCTCAACGATAATAATATTGCTATCGACCCTAACACGGGGGCAATCAAGGAATACCTGCTTGATGTCACCACCTCCAGAGCCTATAATAAAGTCAGGAATGAGATCTGGCACCTCCTGGGAGCTATTAATAAACTGGGACCCAATGCCAGGCAGTATGCTTCGCAGATCGAGCACGGACTGAAAAGCATGGTCCTGAAACAAAGCAATCTGTTTGAGTCTCTGAATTTCAGGTATTTCGGTCCAATAGACGGGCATGATGTACTGCACCTGATCGAGGTTCTGAAGGATCTGAAGGAGATACCCGGTCCCAAATTATTACACTGTAAGACCAAGAAAGGAAAAGGCTTCCCCCAGGCTGAGCTGAACCAGACCGCTTTTCATTCACCGGGCAAGTTCGACCGGCTGACAGGCAGGATTTTCCGTATCCAGGGAAATACTGCTGATCCTCCCCGCTACCAGGATGTATTCGGACACACCCTCCTTGAACTGGCCAGAAAGAACGACAGGATTGTAGGAATTACTCCTGCCATGCCGACCGGCAGTTCCCTTAAGATCATGATGGATGAAATGCCTGAACGGACTTTTGATGTGGGGATTGCAGAACAACATGCCGTTACTTTTTCAGCGGGATTGTCAACAGAAGGTATCATTCCCTTTTGCAATATTTATTCTTCCTTCATGCAGCGGTCCTATGACCAGGTCATTCATGATGTGGCCATTCAGAAACTCCAGGTGGTGTTCTGTCTTGATCGTGGCGGACTGGTAGGTGATGACGGGGCCACGCACCACGGGGCATATGATCTTGCCTATATGAGGTGCATACCCAACATGATTGTTTCTGCACCGATGAACGAGGAGGAATTGCGGAATCTGATGTATACCGCCCAGCTAAGAAACCATGGACCATTCGCCATTCGTTATCCGAAAGGCAGGGGAGTAACTCCCCATTGGAAGAAACCATTTAAAGAGATCCCGATCGGAAAAGGAAGGATGATCAGGAAGGGTTCCGATCTGGCTATTCTTTCTATCGGTCATGCCGGGAATTTTGTCAGCGAGGCTGCTGAAATTCTGCAAAAGGAAAACATCAGTACTGCTCATTACGATATGAGGTTCGTGAAACCTCTTGATGAGGAACTCCTGCATACCGTTTTTAAAAACTTCAGCCAGGTAATAACCGTCGAGGACGGGACTGTCGTAGGAGGATTCGGAAGTGCCGTCCTGGAATTCATGGCCGATAGTAATTATTCTGCACAGGTCCGCAGGCTGGGCATACCGGATGAGTTCGTCGACCAGGGTACACGCGACGAATTGATCAAACTCTGTGGCTTTGATGTCAGTGGAATTGCTGCTGCTGCCAGGGATATGGTCCGTACCAAGGTCTATACCAAGGTTGTTTAAGAATCAATTACACAGCCGCCTGAACCGAGCCCAATTTATTCGACCCGATTTAATTCAAACTACACAAACCGGTTCGGGATTAAAGTTCAAATTCAATTCCCTGGGCCAGGGGTAATTCGCTTCCCCAATTTACGGTGTTGGTCTGTCTCCTCATGTATACCTTCCATGCATCGGATCCTGATTCCCGTCCGCCGCCTGTATCTTTTTCTCCCCCGAATGCCCCTCCTATTTCAGCCCCTGAGGTACCGATATTCACATTGGCAATGCCACAATCAGAACCTACTGCCGACAGGAACTGTTCTGCTTCCCTGACATCCAGGGTAAAAATAGCAGAAGACAGGCCCTGGGGCACATTGTTATTCAAAGCAATGGCTTCATCTATTGAATCATAGGGTATCAGGTAGAGTATAGGGGCAAAGGTTTCTTGCTGTATGATATCATAGTGATTCTTAACTTCAGCCAGAACCGGTACTACATAATTACCTGATTCATAAGCCGGACCTGAAAGCACTTCTCCCCCGAAGATTATTGATCCCCCCTGCTTCTTAACCAGCTTCAAAGCTTCAGTAAAAGCACTGACAGCCGTTCCATCGACCAGCGGGCCCACAAGGACTTCAGGTTTAATGGGGTTCCCGATTTTACCCGATGCACTTGTATAGGCTTTTAAAAGCGAATTTTTAACCTTCGCATACACCTTTTTCTGGATGATCAATCTTCGCGTTGAGGTACACCTTTGTCCCGCTGTACCTATTGCCCCGAAAACAATAGCAGGAATGGCCATATCGAGGTCTGCTTTATCCGAAACAATAACAGCATTGTTGCCCCCCAGCTCCAGTATGGTTTTACCCAGTCTTTCCGACACTTTTTCTGCTGCTTTTTTGCCGACCCTGGTGGACCCGGTCAATGAAACCAGGGGGATCCGGGTATCCTCAAGAAAGTTATCCCCCAGCACAGATGACCTGCCGACGACAAGATTAAATACCCCTTCCGGAACATTGTTCCGCTTCAGTACGTTTCTTATTATATTCTGGGTGGCTATAGCAGTAAGAGGAGCTTTTGAACTGGGCTTCCAGACAACCACATCCCCGCATATGGCTGCGATCATTGCATTCCATGCCCAGACAGCCACGGGGAAGTTAAAGGAGGTTATCAGTCCCACTATCCCCAGCGGATGGTACTGCTCGTACATTTTATGCCTGGGACGTTCGGAATGCATGGTAAAACCATACAACTGCCTGGATTGTCCGACTGCAAAATCACAGATATCAATCATTTCCTGTACCTCTCCCAATCCTTCCTGGTAAATCTTTCCCATTTCATAGGTAACCAGCTTACCCAGATCCTGCTTATTGGCCCTGAGGGCATCCCCTATCTGCCGTACCACTTCTCCCCTGGCCGGAGCCGGTATCTCTCTCCATTTGATAAAAGCTTCCCCCGCCTTCTTCATCACTTTCTCATAATCTTCTAATCCGATATTTTTAATGCTTGCAATAGGGTTACCGTCAATTGGTGATATCGATTCTGTCACATCACCGGTAGTCTCGAGCCATTGAGTACCGGTTGTAGCTCCCGGGTTGATCTCTTTAATATTGAGTCTCTGGAGCATTCCCTGAATATCAAAGTTGAAATAGGTATCTGAATCCATTTTGATGATTTTTAATTATTGATGAGTTATTACAGATTATTGAATCAGGAAAAATTATTTTTGGAACCTCATACAAAATTAGGGGATTTGTACACCAGTGCTCTAAAGAATGCAAATGTTAAATAACAGAGTATGACAAATATATATTATATTCGCAGAGGCTCATTCAGCTGTTTAATACGCCCGCTGGCACATCCACAGCTCAGGTTTAAGTAAGCCCGGATGGCGGAATAGGTAGACGCGCTGGTCTCAAAAACCAGTGGCCGTAAGGCCGTGCCGGTTCGATTCCGGCTCCGGGTACAGGATCTATTAATTAAACAGATGCAAATATGAAACGAAATGTAAACCTATCCCGCAGAACTTTTTTACGCAATACAGCTCTCACCACAGGTTCTATTGTGATTGTTCCCAGTATTATCCTGGGAGGCAAGGGCTGTACTCCTCCAAGTGATAAAATTAACCTTGGTTTTATCGGAACCGGCAAACTGGTCCGGAGTGAATTGTTTAAAAGATTCGGGGACGTGCCGGAGGTACAGATCACAGCCGGCTGTGATGTCGACAGTGAGAAACTGGCTAACTTCAAACAAATGGTGGGAACCTATTACAGGGAGGAAAGAGAGATGCCTGACTTTAAGGACATAAAAACCTACGAACTGTATGAGGAATTGCTGGCCGATGAATCAATAGATGCAGTGGTGGTGGCAACCCCCGACCACTGGCATGCCATTATATCCATTGCTGCCATGAAGGCGGGAAAAGATGTCTACTGTGAGAAACCGCTGTCACATAAGATAGCTGAAGGGCGCGCTATGGTAAATGCTGCCAGACAATACGACCGGGTGGTTCAGACCGGGAGCATGCAGCGCTCATGGGAAGATTTCCGCCATGCCTGTGAACTGGTGCAGAACGGTTATGTTGGCGAGATCAGTAAAGTACTGGTCAATGTGGGCGATCCGGGCATTCTTTGTGATCTGCCCGGTGAAGAAGCGCCCGGTTACCTGAATTGGGATCGCTGGGTGGGACCCGCACAGATGCGAGAATATTCTCCGGTTCTTGCTCCGCCGATCGCTGATCAGGGATGGCCGCTGTGGAGAAACTATCTTGAATTTGGCGGTGGAGGAGTCACTGACTGGGGTGCCCATATGTTCGATATTGCCCAGTGGGGACTGGGCATGGATGATACCGGTCCTGTAAGCCTGACGCCTCCTGAAGATCCCGCAGCAACCAGGGGCATGAAGTATGTCTACAAGAACGGAATTGAAATGGCACATGAAGATTTTGGACGCGGATGGGGAGTCCGGTTTATCGGATCAGAGGGAAGTCTTGATATCAGCAGGGAATATCTTGATTCCACGCCGGAGAATATTGCCACGGCTCAGATCAAAGAAGGTGAAAAACGAGTACAATACAGTGAAAACCACTATGCTGACTGGATCACAGCAATACGCAACAGGACCAGGCCGGTTGCTGATGTTGAAATAGGACACCATTCGGCTACAGTTTGTAATATCACCAATATTGCTTACCGGCTCCAGAGGCCGCTTACCTGGGATCCTTCAGAAGAAAAATTCCTTGATGACCCCCAGGCCAATGATCTATGCACAAAGGTCTACAGGAAACCCTATATTCTGTAATTAAATGAAAGAGAGTAATTCAGAGAAACAACATCAGTTTGACATCAGGTACCTGCAGATGGCTAAAATTTGGGCCACAAATTCTTATTGCGTCCGCAGGAAGGTAGGTGCCCTGATAGTTAAAGACAGGATGATTATTTCTGATGGGTTTAACGGGACCCCCTCCGGATTTGAAAATGAGTGTGAAGATGAAAACGATAATACCAAACCCTACGTTTTACATGCAGAAGCCAATGCGATAACAAAGGTTGCAAAATCAAACAACAGCAGTGAAGGAGCAACCCTTTATATTACTGCATCCCCGTGTATGGAATGCGCCAAACTGATCATACAGGCAGGTATTATCCGGGTGGTTTATTCAGATAAATACAGGAACATTGAAGGAATCGACCTGCTGGAACGTGCCAATATAGAAATCTGTCAAATTGAGGTATAAGGAAATGGAATCAGGAAACAAGAGAATAAATATCATTTTACCGCTGCTTCTCGCCGTTTTTCTTGTTGGCGGGATGCTGATCGGGAACCGGCTAAGCAGAATCACCAACCAGGAACGGTTCCAGGTATATCCCCGGTCAGATAAAATTTCAGGGATCATAGACTATATCGAGAACGAATATGTTGATTCCATATCACGCAGTGACATGGTTGAGAAAACCATTCCTGAAATACTAAAATTCCTGGATCCCCATTCGGTATATATCCCGGCACAGGACCTGCCGGAGTATAACGAACCCCTCGAAGGTAATTTCAGTGGCATAGGGGTACAGTTTAACATGCAGGACGATACGGTCGCCATTGTCAACACCATACCTAACGGTCCATCAGAAAAGGTTGGAATACTGGCTGGTGACAGGATCATCATGGTTGATGATTCGCTGGTTGCAGGGGTCAGCATGATCAACACGGATATAGTCAAGATGCTGAAAGGGAAAAGCGGGACCAAGGTCAGGGTAACCATAATCCGGAGAAGGGTTTCAGAACCACTTGAATTTGAGATTACCCGTGACAATATACCTCTGTACAGCGTGGACGTAGCGTATATGATAACAGATGAAATCGGGTACATCAAGATCAGCAAATTCTCCAGGACTACTTACGAGGAATTCGTTGAATCGGCAGAAGAACTGAACGATCAGGGGATGAAAAAGCTCATCCTCGACCTCAGGAACAACGGTGGAGGATACATGGATGCCGCTACCAAGATAGCCGACCAGTTTCTTGAAAAGGACAAACTGATAGTATATACCGAAGGCTGGTCACAGCCAAGGAAGGAGATCCGGGCTACATCCCGGGGTGAGCTGATCAACACAGAGGTAATAGTACTCATTGATGAGTGGTCAGCCTCTGCCAGCGAGATATTGGCCGGTGCACTGCAGGATAATGACCGCGGGCTCATCCTGGGCCGCAGGTCTTTCGGGAAGGGACTGGTTCAGCAGCAAACCATGTTCAATGACGGGTCTGCCCTGCGGCTGACCATCGCCCGGTACTATACACCTACAGGACGTTGCATTCAGAAACCCTATGAGAACGGCCTGGAGGATTACTACCATGATCTGCAAGCACGCTACGAAAGAGGAGAATTTATTTATGCAGACAGTATTGAATTTGCCGACTCACTCAAGTATACAACACCCGGCGGTAAAATTGTATACGGCGGAGGGGGTATCATGCCGGATATTTTTATTCCCTGGGATACTGTTGGCATTTCAGACTATCTTTCAAGGGTCAACAGCCGCGGATTAATATATCGTTTTGCTTTCAGGTTTACGGATAATAACCGTTCAAAATTAAACCAGTATACTAACTATCAGGATATCAGTGATTATCTGGACAAACAAAACCTGTTAAAGGATTTTGTAAAGTTTGCCGAAGAGAATGGCGTAAAACCGGATACAGAGGATATTATTCTGTCGGAACGTATCATTGTAACCCAGATGAAGGCTTATATTGCCAGGAATATCATTGATAACCCCGGATTCTACCCTATCTTACACAGTATTGACAAGACCCTGCTGAAAGGTGTGGAGATCCTGTCCTCAGAAGAACTGGCATCCAAATAGGTCTGTATCCTTTCAAACTGGTCCCCTTTTAAGCAGGACCCGGGTGTATACTACCTGGACAATTGCCCTGCCCCTATAAGCCAGAACCCGCTTTTAACATACTTTAACATTTTATTGCACTCGCATTATTAAACCTTTTCATGTCTGGTACATCTAAAAACCAGATGCGAATAAGAAATACAATAAAATTTACATGAATGAAAAAACTAAATAATTATCTCATCGTTTTTACAGTCACAAGCCTCCTGTTTGGTTTAATACAGGTAACAAGCGCACAGCCGGGATACGGCAAGGGCTTAAACAAAGATGGATTTCAGGGAAGGGGATATGGTCCCCAGGTGGCTGCGCGCCATATGTGGATACCCGAACTGACCGAAGAACAGCAGGAACAGATCAGGGAATTGCGTACAGCCCACCTGAAAGATGTTCAGCCGCTGAAG
>CAZILN010000316.1:0-4265 GCA_964540005.1 uncultured Bacteroidaceae bacterium
GTCCGGATCGGGAACTTGAACCGTTTCACCAGGCCGTTACGAAACTTTACCGACCAGAGGATAGCATCACTGCTTCTGAGTGGCTGGACCACTCCCCCCAGGGGCATAAAATCGGCATATCCCCGTACCTCAATAGCCTGGGTGGGACAGATCTTTACGCAGGAATAGCATTCCCAGCACATCTCGGGAGCCCGGTTAATGGCCTTGTTTGTTGCAGTATCAAGCAGCATGAGGTCGTTGGGACAAATGTACTGGCAGGCCGTTTTATCAAGTGCTTTACATCCATCGCATTTCTGTGTGATGACAAAACTTGGCATTGGCGTAATAATTAGGTAAGACTACAAACATAAGCATAAGCCTATAATATTCAAGAGGATATTTGACAGCCATATGGAAGGGGGCTGAGCTTGACAGATTATGTAATCATCAGAACAACAGAGGATTGACCTCTTCAAGTGTACGAGAAGATTAGATGTAATCTAAATAAAATTAAGCGGGGATTGGGTATTTTATACTGCTTTAATTACTTGATTAAAGTGACAGGAATGCCTGAATGATATGTCAGGAATACTTGTTTGAGCAGTCTTAATAGCCTACGACCCAGAGGATCCTGTCTTCATCGATACAGAAATCGACCAGGTCAAGTATTTCTTTATTCAGTTTGACTAATTTTTCATGATAGATCATCCAGCGGCTGCTCCAGTTCTTATCCAGCCTTACAAGGGCCAGGAGGAATTCTTTGCCAAGAATTTTTCCATTGATGTATGACTGGAATTCTGCAAGGGCGTTGACCCTTTCCAGATAGGTCAGGTTTGTTAACAGCTGGTTTCTAAGTGGGACAATATACCGGGTATTAAATTTTGTGTGTCCGTAATATTCGTACAGGGAATTTGCCTTTTCAAAACATTCTGAGAACAGGTTAAAGACAACGCTGTCCACAAATTTTGATTCAGGATCGCACTTGACATACTGGTTGTTCGTTCCAGTACTATTCAATTCGACGAAATTCAGCTGTTTGTTATCATAAAGATGGAAGCGCATCGGCGAAGGATTTGATCTTTCGAAATTACAAAAATAACCTACTCAAAAGAATACCATCCGGAAAATACGTGAGCTGAACTGCACAAATAAGTATATTTACCGCCAGAAAATTGGAAAGACAGGAAAAAATAGCGCGTTTATCTGCTTTGTTCAGGTCCCGGTACGGTACAGATCCTGAAACAGTCGTTGCATTGCCCTTCTCTGGTTCGCAGCGGGAATATTTCCGGTTGAGAACAGCTCAGCAATCGGCGATAGGTGTGTACAATGAAGATATCAAGGAAAATACGGCCTTCGTAACATTTACCCGTTATTTCAGGAAACGGCAAATGAATGTACCTGAGATTTATCTGGATAATCTGAGCAATCATATATATCTTCTGCAGGACCTGGGGGACCGGACCCTGCATAATTCTGTCCTGGAGCATTCAGATCCGTGGAACGAAGAATCAGGTATTCCGGGTATATACAGGAGTGTACTGGAACAACTGACAGGCTTTCAGCTGGCAGGAATGGAAGATTTTGATTATTCGGTATGCGTACCCAGGCCGGAATTTGATAAGCAATCGGTATTATGGGACCTGAATTATTTTAAATATTATTGCCTGAAGCTATTCAGGATCACCTTCGATGAACAATTGCTGGAGGATGAATTTCAGGAACTGGCCGCTTTTCTGGCATCTGTGCAGAGCGGGTACTTTCTCTACAGGGATTACCAGTCGAGAAATATCATGCTGGTGGGAGATAAGCAGTATTTCATTGATTATCAAGGAGGAAGGAAGGGGCCCTTGCAGTACGACCTGGCCACATTATTGTTTCAGTCACGTGTTAACATGCCCTCACAATTACGACAGGAGATGCTGCATTACTATCTGGACTTTGCAGGATCTAAACTACCCCTGAAAGAAAAACAGTTTATATCCGAATACTACCATTTTGTCCTGATAAGGATACTTCAGGCCCTGGCAGCATACGGACTTCGCGGTATTGTCGAGAACAAAGGGACTTTCCTGGCAAGCATCCCTTATGGGATAAGGAACCTGCAGTGGTTACTGGCCAATGTCGAATTTACAGTAAAGGTACCTGAACTTTTCAGGGCATTGGACGAACTGATCAGATCGAAGGATATTTCTGAAATGACTTCCCCTGACAACGGGAACTTTGTCATTTCGGTCAACAGTTTTTCTTATAAAAAAGGGATGCCGAAGGATATGTCGGGACACGGGGGTGGATTTGTTTTTGATTGCCGTGCCCTTCCCAACCCGGGAAGAATAGAAGAGTTTAAGAGCCAGACCGGACTCGATGAACCGGTTATGAAGTTCCTGGGCGATAAAAAAGAAGTCACAGCATATCTTAACCATATCAGGAATATTATTGTACAGACAGTCAACCAGTACAGGCAACGGAATTTCAATCACCTTATGATCAGTTTTGGATGCACGGGCGGACAGCACAGGTCGGTTTACTGTGCCGAACGTATAAAAGAATACCTGAGCCGGAATTTCGACACTGATGTTGTCATAAATCACAGGGAATTGTCATGAGTAAGAGCTATTGTAAAACCGGTAAAATGAATCGAAAGAAATATCTGCAGGACCCTCGCTTTGCTTGCAGGGACTGCAATATCAGGGTTTATAAAAAAGATCAGATCTGTAAACCTGAGAAGATGAAATAAATAAGATATTTGTTCTTAATGAAAGCAATGATCCTTGCTGCCGGTTTTGGGACCCGGTTACGACCCCTGACAAATGACAGGCCAAAACCCCTGGTTTCTTTCATGGGTGTTCCTATGATAGAAATGATCATTAATAAGCTGCTGGAAAGCGGGGTTGAAGAGATTGTTGTCAATATCCATCATTTTGCTGATCAGATGATTGCTTTCATGACATCCAAAGATTATTATAAAGGAAGGGTAATCCTTTCCGATGAGAGGGATCTGCTCATGGATACTGGAGGTGGACTGTTGAAAGCACAGCCTTACCTTGAGGATGACAAGCCTTTCATCCTTTATAATGTGGACGTGCATACCGGTCTGGATATTAAAAAGTTGTACGATTTTCATCTGCAAAATGATGCGCTCATCAGCATAGCCGTCTCTGACAGACCGACCTCCCGGTCACTTTTGTTCGATTCAGAGGGATGCCTGACCGGGTGGCAGCATAATCAGACAGGCGAACAGAAAATCGTAAGGCCCTGCTCAGGGACATTGAAGGATTTTGCCAATTCTTGTGTTCATATCATTGATCAGGATTTCTTCAGACTTAACCGGCTTACGGGTGCAGTGTCCCTGACTGACATGTATCTTGATCTTGCCGGTGAACATAAAATCACTTATTTTGTTCATAATGATGATTTCTGGTATAATCTCGGCCTTTATGAAAGCTTTTTGAGAGCCGAAAAGGAACGTAGATCTTTGAATACGGGAACGGATGTTTAGATACATATGAAAAGACAAACAGCAGTTGTTGAAGCGATTGTGGCACCGTTTCAGCGGTTCATTAAAATTGAGAGTTCAAGTGGTATACTTCTCATCATCGCCACCATTATTGCTCTCTTCTGGGCAAATTCCTCTTTCTCAGACCTGTATACAAAGCTTTTCAATTATGAGCTGACTATAAAACTGGGGGATTTCTTTGATCTGCACAAGCCATTGATCCTTTGGATTAACGATGGTCTCATGGCCATTTTTTTCTTCGTTGTAGGTCTTGAAATAAAGAGGGAGATTTTACTCGGTGAATTATCGAGTCTGAAAAAAGCTACTCTTCCGGCTTTTGCTGCCGTTGGCGGCATGCTTGTGCCAGCCTTTCTGTTCATTGTGCTGCATGGCAACCGGCCGGGTTCGGAGGGTTGGGGGATACCCATGGCCACAGATATTGCTTTCTCCCTGGGGGTGCTTGCATTGCTTGGCAAGAGGGTCCCCATTTCACTGAAGATATTCCTGACGGCTTTTGCCATTGTCGATGACATAGGGGCTGTTCTGGTAATTGCTATATTTTACAGCAACCAGATCTACTGGAGTATGTTACTGGTAGCGCTTGCGATATTTGTCGTTCTGTACCTTTTGATACTGGCAGGACTTAGGTCACCAGTGGTGTTCATCATTGCGGGAGGAATCATCTGGTTTTTCTTTCTGAAATCCGGACTCCATCCTACCATTGCCGGGGTCATGCTTGCCTTTATTGTGCCGGCTAACAGGAAGGTCAGGATACCTGTATTCAACAGCTTGA
>CAZILN010000317.1:0-1821 GCA_964540005.1 uncultured Bacteroidaceae bacterium
GAAAAAATGATTACCGAGATGAACCAGTTGCTTATGTTTTCTTTAAGGATCCATCCTGACAGGCAGACTCCGGCTGAATAGAGCAGTAATAGAAGGAGGTAGCGGTAGTTTACCGGCAGATGCAGTCTTAGCACTGCTATAATAACCTGGCTCAAGGCCATGTAAACCTGGGTGATGAGACTTGAAATGGCGGCTCCGTATGCCTGCATCCTGGGGATGAATATGATATTAAGGAGGACATTCAGGATAACCGCACTGGCAGCCAGGATATTAAGTTCCCTGAGGTTACCATTGGCCGTAAGCAGGGTTCCGAAGATATATGTAGTAGAAATAGCAATAAAGCCGAACATGAGCAGGGGAAATATTTTTGAGGAAGATTGAATGTGCTCCTTATACAACCAGTCAAGAATTTCCGGTCCGTAAAATACAGACATTACTGCCAGTATAATGGCAGGGATAAAGATCAGGGTATATGAAAGATGGACCATTTCGCCAACAGCTTCTTTCTTCTTCAGCATCCTTGAAAAAATCGGGAGTAATAAGCCTGAGAAAAGGAAGGCAAACATGCCTGCAGCATCAAGGATCCGGAAACTCTGTGCATAGATCCCTGCCTGTTCCTTCCCTTCATCAAGGATCCTCTCCAGCATTACTGAATCGATACGGTAATAGAAAGACATCAACAGAATTAAAACTGCAAAGGGGTAACTGTACCTGAGAATATGCTTCATTTTTTCCCGGCTGATCTCCATGGGGGAGAACCCGGATCTGGCTAGGACTAATATAAATGCAACCAGGGCTGAAATACCGTAGGCCAGGGTCTGACTGTAAACGAACCATTCAATCCTGAAAGGCTCATCGGTAATGTTACCCCAGAGAAGCAGGGAACAGAATAAAATGGCCAGGCTACGGTCGAGAACTGAGAGCAGGCTGTCTGTCCTGAAAAAGTGCAATCCGGAAATATTTGACCTGAAATACAGGATGAGGGAAGCCAGGAACTGGTTGATGATTAAAACAAACAGCAGGCTGAACTGATCGGAATCATACCCTATAATGAGTCCGCCGGCAAAACAGATTATGGCATAGAAACAGGCAAGAAGAAGTTTCAGGATTATGATGTTTGACAGGTACTGCCTGAGCAGGGAGGGAGTACGGGCGATCCTGCGGTTATTAAAATTGGTAATACCCACATCGAGAATTATGTTCAGGATGAGGGAAAAACTTAGAAGAGAGAAATAAAATCCATAAACCTCAGCACCAACAACGTTCTGAACTGTCCTGTCCACGCCAAATACCCAGAATGGTTTAACCAGCAGGTTGAGAAAGATGACAAGGGCGAGGTTGGTTATAAACTTCCGTTTCACCCTGCTAAGATAAAGTAATGAAACTTATTTGTTCCTTTTTAAAGTCAAAATAATTCCAGGCTGACTGTTCATATCTTGTTCTAAACTAAAATATTATAAGCTTGCCAATTAGTTTCAAATAAACTAAGTTAACCAGCCGTTATTTTGAAAAGGGATCTATGAGGATAGCTGTTAATACACGTTTATTGATTACCGGCAAACTGGATGGCATAGGGTGGTTTACTTTTGAAACTCTTAAAAGGATCACCAGGGCGCATCCGGATCATGAATTCATCTTTATCTTCGACAGGCCGTTTTCAAAGGAGTTCCTTTTTGCTGATAACATACAGCCTTATGTGCTGAAACCACCGGCCCGTCATCCATTTCTGTGGTACTGCTGGTTTGAATTTTCTATCCCTGCCTTCCTGAGAAAAATGGAACCGGATGTTTTTGTGAGTCCGGACGGATACCTGACCCTTTC
>CAZILN010000318.1:0-3625 GCA_964540005.1 uncultured Bacteroidaceae bacterium
ACCGTCTGGCCACAACACAATCAGACCTGTTGCAGTCAAAATATGATTTTATTTTCAGGACCAAGATCCTGGATTTTTACAGGGGACTGCCCCTGTCGTTACAATAGATGAAGAATAAACAAATGTTACAATGAAGCCTAAAAAGTTACTAAGTTATGTATTGATCATCACGGTAATCGGAATCATTCTGATTGTCGTTGGTAAAAAAGTTGGTTGGTTTGGAAAAGAAGATGTTATCAAGGTCGCTGTTGAGAAAGTTCAGAACAGAAATATTATAGAAACCATTACGGCCAATGGAAAAGTCCAGCCCGAAACAGAGATAATCATCACTCCCGAAGTTTCGGGAGAGATAGTCGAACTCAATGTTAAAGAAGGGGATATGGTTGAGCAAGGTAAATTACTGGTATTGATCAAACCCGACACCTACCAGTCAATACGTGACCGCACGGAAGCTTCGGTCAACTCTGCGAAAGCCCGGCTGGCCCAGGCTCAGGCCTCTTTTATCCAATCCGAATTATCATTTAACAGGAATAAGAAACTGTGGGATCAAAAGGCCATCTCAGAAGCTGAATATGAAAATGCTTCTGCATCATTCAGTATTGCCCGGGCAGAACTTGATGCCGCCAAATACAGCGTAAGGAGTGCCGAGGCAGCCCTGAAAGAGGCAGATGAAAACCTTATAAAGACTTCGATTTATGCACCCATGTCCGGCACCATCTTTGGGTTGAGTGTCGAAAAGGGAGAGAGAGTGCTTGGAACACAGATGATGACTGGTACTGTTATGATGCGGATAGCCGACCTGACCAAGATGGAAGTCAAGGTAGAGGTCAATGAAAATGATATTGTCAGGGTCAACATGGCCGATACGGCTATCATTGAAGTAGATGCTTACCTGGGTGATAAGTTCAAGGGAATCGTAACCGAAATAGCCAATTCTGCAAATACTTCCGGACTGTCAACCGACCAGGTGACTAATTTTGATGTGAAGGTTTTTATCCTGGAGTCTTCATACAAACATGTTTATGATCAGGGAATAAGAAATCCTTTCAGGCCAGGAATGTCTGCAACTGTTGATATCCAGACAGATTTTAAATTTGATATCGCCACCGTTCCCATCCAGGCAGTAACCACGAGGGCGGATTCAGTACTGAAAGCCGATGCCGAAGAAAGCCAGGAAGGTGAAGAAGGTTCTCCAGGTTCGGAAAGTTCCGCAGGTTCGCAAGCTGCAGTTAGTTCCAGCAGTGCTGCTTCTTCAGATGGTGATGATGATGAACTGATTGAACTCGTATTCACTGTCGTAGATGGGAAGGCAGTAGTTCGCAGGATAACCACAGGTATTCAGGATAATTCTTATATACAGATACTTGAAGGACTCGATCTGGAAGATGAAATAATTGTTGCCCCCTACACCGCTGTTTCTAAAAAGCTGAAAAACGGTAGCCTGGTTGAGGTCGTCCCGGAAGATGACCTGTTCAAAGATAACAAAAAGTAGTATACTTGCCCTGATCAAATAGCGGTCGGATAATGGCCCTGATTTTAAACCTTGAGACTTCCACACAAGTATGTTCTGTTGCAATTGCCAGAGATGGTTACTGCATTGCTGCAGCCCGCAGTAAAGAACTGATGGGGCATGCCGCTAATCTTACCCTTTTGATTGAAAAAGTACTTGAAAAGAGCGAAACAGGAATAAACCAGCTGGATGCAGTTGCCGTCAGCCAGGGTCCCGGATCATATACCGGCCTTCGGATCGGAGTATCAACTGCTAAAGGCATTGCCTATGCATCGGATCTCCGGCTGATTGGAGTACCGACACTGCAGGCCCTGGCGATAGAAGCCGGACGATCAGATATATTCGGAAAACTTCATAAAAAGCAAGGATTTGACTTCTTATGTTCCATGATAGATGCCCGTCGTATGGAGGTTTATTCAGCTGTTTTTGATACTGAATATCAACTGTTCAGGGATGTAGAGGCAGAAATAATCACCGATGAATCATACCGGGAGGTCCTGACTGACAGCAAGGTACTGTTCTTCGGCAATGGCTCGGAGAAATGCAAAGGGCTCATCAGTCATAAAAATGCTTTTTTTCTTGATGGATTGAATGCCTCTGCAGGTTCAATGGTTCCGTTATCTGAGAAATTGTACAAAGAGAATAAATTTGAGGATCTTGCCTACTTCGAACCTTTTTATTTAAAGGACTTTATCCCAACCATCCCAAAGAACAAGGTGATGCCTCGCTGATATTTGCACAGTATTTTTTTCTGCTTATTGTATTACTTATATTCATGAAGGTTTTACCAAAATACAGGGATTTGATCAGGCACGCCATTTTTATAATTCTCATAGTGTCATCTCCTGGCATATGTTCTCAGAACAGTTTTATCCCCGGGGAAAAACTGGTCATGCAGATATATTTTGGCCCGGTGAATGCCGGGCTGGTTGATGCAAAACTGGAGAGGATCCTGCATGAGGGAAAATACCTGTATCATGCCACGGCCCTTGCACGCACAACCGGACTGGCCGATAAATTATACAAGGTAAGGGATGTATATGAAGGCTATTTCGACAGCATTTCCCTGCTTCCGGTGAAATCCATCAGGGACATCAGTGAAGGGCGCTATAAGAAATACAATGAAGTTACCTACGATCATAAAAACCGGAAGGCATTCTCCCTGAAATCAGGTGAGCACGAGGTCCCGGCAAATATTATGGACATGGCAACAACATTTTACTACATACGGAATATTAATTTTGATACCATGTCCCACGGACAGATCATCGATATCAATACCTTTTTTGATGACGAAATATTCCCCTTTGATATGAGATATTACGGAAGGGAAGAACTGAAGACCAGGGGCGGCACTTTTAATTGCATCAAACTGGTACCTTTTGTTGAACCCGGTAGAATATTTGAATCCGAGGATGATATGACCGTATGGATCTCTGATGATGCCAATCGTGTTCCGGTGAGGGTGCGCTTCAACTTAATAGTAGGATCCATAAAATGTGATCTGATCGAATACTCCGGTTTAAAGTATTAATTATATATTTGCCCCCACTTTATAAAAATTCACAGAAATGGCTACAACTGCAGATTTCAGAAACGGTCTGTGCCTTGAATATAATGATGACCTTTATATTATCGTACAGTTTCAGCACGTTAAACCCGGAAAAGGGCCCGCCTTTGTCAGGACAAAACTGAAGAGCCTTACTACAGGAAAAGTTATCGACAACACCTTCAATGCCGGAGTTAAGATCAATACGGCCAGGGTGGAAAGAAGGCCATACCAGTTCCTGTACTCCGATGATATGGGATATAATTTTATGCATCTTCAGACCTTTGAACAAATTGCGATCGAAAAATCCTTTATTGAGAATGCTGAATTATTAAAAGAAGGACAGGAAGTTGAAGTATTATACCATGCTGATACAGAGACTGCTTTATCCTGCACACTTCCACCATTTGTTGAAATGGAAGTAACATATACCGAGCCAGGAGTAAAAGGTGACACTTCTTCAAGCACCGCCTTGAAACCGGCTACCATTGAAAGTGGAGGCACTATCAATGTACCGCTCTTTGTAAATACGGGCGATTACATAAAAATTGACACCCGGACCATGG
>CAZILN010000319.1:0-19573 GCA_964540005.1 uncultured Bacteroidaceae bacterium
CCCATAGGGTTGTTTCATCAGACTGCCTGATATAACATCCCGGTTTACAGGCTTGCCTGTTCCGCCTGCCTGTCCTGGGCCGCCTGCCTGATCTGTTCCGGCGATGTATCTGTAATTCCGCCATCCCTGGGTCAGCAACAGCAGATCCAGATCTGCCAGGGCATTGGTATTGGTTTCATCAAAGTAGTCATCAGGCCGGTAGATCTTTCCTTTGATCTCTGGTGACAGCAGTAAGGAAGTGGTAATATCGGGCTCATCTATCATACTTGTATAACACAGCTCGTCATCAACAACAGACAGTGAATAACTGCCCCCGGACATAACAGCCTGACCGGAGTTGAGGTTGAAGTCTATAAGGACACTGTCGCGCGGGATGTATCGCTGCCGGTCGGTCGACATTTCAACCTGGTAATCCCTTCCGGGGTGCAGGTATACCAATCTTTCTGCCCTGGGCAGCAGATCGCTGTCAAACAGTGTCAGAACGGCTATCCCCTGCGGCAGGTCCCCAATCGGTATTACCAGGGATCTTTTTCTTGCTGTCCTTATTACTTTATAATAACAGAGATAACCCCTTACCGAGAGGGTGATCAGGACGGTGTCATTCCCCGAGTTAATGTTGCTGATCTCTACTTCTATCTCATTATTGTCCACATCAATCTCCTTAACACCAAGCTGCCATCCCTGATTCAATCCCTCCGGAAGCACGAAACTGGATTTCAATCCGGCAGGCTGTGTGACCCGGAAATATCCCGGACTGCCCTCTTCAGGCTGATAAGGGAATACCCCCATGCCGTCATGCTGCGATGCTGCAGTGCCGATCACTTTCCCGTCCTGATCGATGATCTCTCCGGAAACTTTTACAGGATTCCCGGTATTAGTCACCGCCTTGAAGGCCATTCTGGTTTCAACACCCTTGAAACAATTCCCCCCCTCGGGAAAGAAATCAATCTGAATGTACCGGTTCACTGACGGGGAATACGCGGTATCCAGCCTCACCCCTTTATATTCAGAAACGAATTCCACTACGGGCAGGGTATCAAGGTCTTTGGGAATTACCATTCTTACCGGATAAAGCCAGGATCTCTCAGTCGACCCTCGTCCCCTCTGAAGTGTTTTGCCTCCGCTTCTGATCCGGTAGGTGAAGGATACATCGTCCACCTCCCTGTTAATATCATCATAACAGTTGACCAGCATCTTAATGGTATCGCCGGGAAAATACTCTGGCTTGTCGAATGCAGCAACCAGCAACAATTCTTCACGCTTTTCTTTCAAGACCAGTATCCTCTTGCTAAACATGTTACCGGTGTCAAAATTCTTCATCCAGCTTGAGTATCCGAGGATATAGTATATTCCTTCATCGAGTGTATGTTCGAGAAACATATGTCCGTGAACACCCGTTTCAGTGATTAAATACCTGTCCTGAATTACTATATCTCCTTTGCTGTCGACAAGCATAATGTCAAAGGTTTTGCTCAAGGGGGATCCTGTCAGGTATTTCTTGTTCCTGATATAAGACTTGAACCATATCGTGTCTTCAGGAGCATAGACTTCACGGTCGGTATGGATGTATATGAGCTCGTTAGGATTGTTCTCATTATTATTTAACTGTGATTCAATAAAATTGTTCAGCATCAGGTTATTGCTGTAGACTTTCCTGGCCAGTACACTCTCATCTATAAGCGGGGTATTCAGCCAGCTTGTATCCCCCCGGTATTCCCCGAATATCCGGTTCTCAATTACAGGTTTTAATTTATCAACCAGGTTGCTGGTTATTCCGTTATGATCAAAACTGGTCTCTTTGGTGAAAAATTCCCGGTACTGGTAGTATGAATTGAATTCCTCCTCGACTATCCCGTTCCCCTCGAGGTCCCTGAAATCCGAAAATTCTACGCGGAGATTATTCAGCAGGTACTTTTCATTATTGGCAATCTTCTTCCTGGTTTGGGCATTCCGTGGCAGCAGGTTCATTTTCAATTTGTCTGTAATAGGGCTGTTCCTGGTAAAAGTGATGAGAATACTGGTCTGTCTGACTTCTATATCCCGTATTTCCTGTACCTGGCCGTCGAGAATCACTGTAATGTTTTCCGGATTGCCTGCACATTCAGGATCAAAGGGCAGGCTGAAGCCCAGTTCCAGTTTGTCCCTGTTTATTCCTATTCTTTTGTGAATGAAGTTCCTGGTGTAAAACAGGTTGTTGAAAGAAAGATAATTCAACAGGTAAGTATCATCATCCAGTTTGTATTCCAGGTTCAGTTCGAACAGTTTCTGCCTGCTGCTGCCCTTATCTATGGTCGAGAGGTAGCTGATCCTTTTAATACCATAATTGAGGGCATCTATATAGATGGTACCGCTGGCCGTGATCCTGTTGTTTCCAATGAAATATTTCTGATTGTCTTTTACAGTAATATGATAGTATGGCCTATCATCAAGGTAGGTCAGTTTCGGTGTGCTGAAATCGTGATTGCGGATGAAATCTTTTTCCAGGCGGTTAATGAAGTACAGGGAATTCCTGTTATAATTCCTTACAGGATCATGAGCTCTCAGTATAAGCAGCTCATTATTCAGCGGGATGGGCATACTTGAATAGGGTACGAACTTATCAAGGTTATCATAGGGCCTCATCAGGGATGAGTCTACCCGGAAATCAGTATTGATCCTTTTATACATCAGTCCGGCATTAAAATTATCTACCGTCCGGAATCCCGGATCCTCCAGGTTTATGATGCTCTCGAACAGATTGATGAGCAGATCTTCCGACTTAACATACTCCCTGTAATACCCCTTATACAGTACTGATGTATCAGGATAGTTATCCGGGATCCGCGAGACGGTATGCCTTATAATTTCATTTGCCTTGGGGGCCCTTCCCGATTTGGTCTTAACCTCTACTTCGCTTAATTCGATGATGCTGGGCTGAAGGAAAATGCTGTCAAGCGAGAGCCGGTCCAAATCCCTGATCAGGATGCTTTTCCCATGATACCCTATGCAGGATACATGCAGGGTATCGGTAAATTTTCCAGGGGATAACTGCATCCTGAAAAATCCCAGTTCATCGGTGATGGTTCCTGAATACTCATCAATATATATGGTGGAAAAAGCAACCGGTTCAAAATTTGAGGAATCTACGACTCGTGCCCTAATCTCTATATCCTGCGACAATGCCGGCAAGCATATCAGCATCGATATCAGTACAGAGGACAGGCGTATTAAGTAAAGCATGAGAACAGATATGATCCGTTGCAGCTTAAATACTCAAAAATTATACCAATGTATGAATCCTTTCTATTCCTGTCTTGTCAGGGAAACCTCATAAAAATATTCGGAATGAACGGGTATCCCTTCTTCTGTTATCCCTTCAAGCACGCACCTGATGCGTGTATACCGGTCCCCGTTATAAAATTTTATTTCTGTCCTGCCTTCCTCATCAAGGGACAGTTCCGGCTCCCAGTGTATGGTCTTGCGCAGGTCGGGGATCTGACTTTTTCTTCGTTCTTCCGTATCATACAGGGGCTTGTAGAACTCCTTTGAAACAGCAAGCTTTTCAATGGCAACAGGATTGTTCCACTTCCGTGCAGCACTTCTCTGGCTGAAAGGTTTGAGGGTTACATCGATCACAAATTCCACCCCGAAACCGTATAACGCCTGGACTTCAGGCCCCCTGATGACGTGATACTCCTCGATATCCTCAGGAAGTATGTAATAGGCATAGCTGTAATCCGGGACCCTGATAGGTGCGGTCCGGCCATCTTCAGGCATGGAATCCCTGACCTGCAAAACACCGTTGATAGAATAATAAACCGGGGATCTGTTCCTGTTGAATCTTCGTACCAGGTATTGAAGGCTTTGCATGTCATAGGCTGCATCAAGCTCATCCTGGGTGGCAGTTCTTTTGGTGAATGCCAGGTCTGAAATCTTCAATTCTTTCTCCTTTACCGTCTTTCTTATTACCACCTCTTCCAGCCACTGGTGGTTCTCTAAACCCAGCGAGAACCTGTCCTGGAAGCGTTCCCGGTTGAAAACGGGATTAATCGGCTCCCTGCCCAGGCTGTCTGTCAGGTATGTCAGGTAGGCTTCCAAACCGTCCTCAAAATCTGTGGAGTGCAGTACAATAGACAGGTCAGTCTGCCCTAACATGTCCTCTGCCTGCAGAAAGATCCCTGTGTTGAATTCCGGAGAATATTCCGGAAGAAATGAGAATTCCCCGTCCTTTTCGACCGGGATGGAGGTGGTAATCCCGCCGAACAGAATTTTGAGCTCACCGCCTGTTGCTTTACTCTCTGCAGAAAAAGATTGTTTTGTCAGGCTGCCTGAGATAAGGTCCCTGCTTACAGGTTTGAAAACAACAGCATTTTCGGTTTCGCCCGGGTAGATATAATTCCGCCAGCCCTGTGTCATCAGAAGCAGGTCAATATCTGCCAGGGCATCCTCATTGGCCTGGTCAAAGTAATCATTGGGCCTGTGGATCTTTCCATGTATCTCAGGTGACAGAAACAGGGAGGATATGATATCGGGCTCATCAAGCATATCGGAGGTACATAATTGATTATCAATGACCGACAATGAGTAAGTGCCTCCGGAAAGTGAGGGTATGTCGCTGCTCAGGCTGACAGATAATGTGACGCTGTCGCGGGGGATGTACCGATTCCGGTCGGTCTTCATTTCCGCCAGGCAATTCTGTTCGGGACGCAGGTATACCAGTCTTTCTGCCTGCGGTAAAAGCCTGTTATCGAAAAGGGTGATTACTGCTATTCCCGGCGGGAGATCTTCAAGCGGGATTGTTACAGATCTTTTCCTTCCTGTCCGCACAATTTCATAGTAACAGAGATAATCCCTTATCATAAGAGTGATCAGGGCCGTATCGTTCCCTGTATTTACATTACTGATCTCCAGTTCTATCTCATTTTCCTGGTGATCATAGTTTTTAAGATGAAGCAGCCACCCCCTGTTCCTTCCCTCAGGCAATGGGAATTGCGTATCAAGCCCGGCCGGCCGTGTGAGCTGAAAAAAATATTTTCCTCCTTCCTGGGGGTTATAGGAAAACGCACCCATGCCATCATGCATGGCTCGTGCTGTTGACAGTACCTTCCCTTCCTGATCAATAATATTCCCCTCAATTTCCACGGGATCCCCATGCTTTGTAACGGCTTTAAAAGCAACTCTGGTCTCAGCACCATTGATGCTCATACCGCCTTCAGGAAAGAAATCCATATGAATGTAAGAGTTTACCGGTAAGGAATAAACCGTATCCACCCGTTGCTTATTATACCTGGATAAAAGTTCTATCACAGGGATGGTGTCCATTTCTGAAGGAATAACAAGCGGTATGGGGTCAAGCCATGAGAAGCTGGTATTCCCTTCACCTCTCTGAAGTACCTGGCGTCCGGTAACAAACCTGTATGAGAAAGAAACATCATCCACCTCACGGTTAAAATCATCATAACAATTCACCAGTAACCGGATGGTATCCCCCGGGTAATAATTCGCCTTATCAAATGCTGCTATCAACCGGAACCCTTCCTGTTTTTCCTTTGCCACCATGATTTTTTTACGGAACATGGTAGCGGCATCAAAATTTGTTATCCAGCTGGAATATCCTGCTATATGGTAAATCCCTTCATCGAGCGTATGATTCAGCAGGAGCTGTCCGTGCACTTCCGAATCCTCGATGAGGTACTTCTCCTGTTTGATGATTTTCCCTTTCTCATTGACCAGCAGCACATTAAATGTTTTGCTTAAATATGATTCCGTGAGGAATTTCTTATTCCTGACATAAGCCTTGAACCAGATAGTATCTTCCGGTGCATATACCTCCCGGTCCGTATGAATATATACGATATCATTAAGCCTGTTTTCACTTATGCTGTATTGTGAACCCAGGAAAGAATTGAGCTTTTCATTTCTGCTGTAGAATGTCCTTTTGGCCACATCCTCCGCAATCAGAGGGGTGTTCAGCCAGCTTGTATCCCCTGAGTATTCACCGAATATCTGGTTCTCAATTACCGGCTTCGATTTAACGATGAGGTTGCGGGTAATACCCTCATGATCTTCCCGGGTCAGATTCGTGAAAAATTCCCTGTACTGGTAGTATGTTTCGAACTCCCGGTCTGCTATCTCATTCCCCTGCATATCACGAAATTCCTGGAATTCTATCCGCAGGTCCTTCTGGATGTTCCTTTCATTTTCAGCTATTTCCTTCCTGGTTTCGATACTGCGGGGCAGCATGTTTATTTTCAGATTCTCAGAAATTTTACTGTCCCTGGAAAAACTCAGCAATACTTTATTCTGGCGTATTGTTATTTGTCGTATCTCCTGTTCCTCTTCCTGAAAAAACACTAAATAATTATCCGGATTACCCGCGTATGTATGATAAACGGGTTTATTGAATGTGAGTTCCAACATATCTTCATTCAGCCTGGTAGAAAGCAATGCGAAATTCCTGGTGTTAAAAAGATTATTAAATGACAGGTAATGAAGGAAGTACACACTATCCGCCAGCTCATATTCAAGGCTCAGCTCAAAAAGTTTCTGCTTGTCTGTTCCTTTTTCAATGCTTCCCCGGTAATTGATCCTCTTAATACCGTAATTAAGAGCATCTATATAAATAGTTCCTTTAGCAGAGATCCTGTCAACTCCCTGTGTATATTTCTGGTTGTCTTCAAAGCTAATAGAAAAGTATGGCCTGTCATCAAGATAGGTCAGCTGTGGACTGCTGAAATTATGATGGCGGATAAAATCAGTCTCCAGGCGATCGATGAAATAAAGGGAATTCCTGTTATAGTTCCTTACGGGATCATGTGCCCTGAGGATGACCAGTTCATTATTCAGGGGTATGGGCATCCTTGAATGAGGAACAAACTTGTCCCGGTTATCATACGGCCTCATCAGGGGGGTGTCAACCCGGAAATTCATATTGATCCGTTTATACATCAATCCGGCGTTGAAATTATCAACTGAACCGAAGCCGGGATCCTCCAGGTTAATTATGCTTTCAAAGAGATTGATGTACTCATCTTCCTTCTTAATGTACTCCCTGTAGTATCCATTGTACAGTACAGAACTGTCAGGGTAATTCTCCGGGATCTGACTGATGGCATGCCTGATGATATCCTTTGACCTGGGCGCCCTCTTTGATCTTGCCTGGATCTCAACAGATTCTAATTCCACAACGTTAGGCAGCAGGAAAATGCTGTCTATTGAACCCGGGTCCAGGCTGCGCAGGGGTACTCTGTTTGAAAGGTACCCTATGCATGATACTTTCAGCGTATCATCAATCCTGGCGCGGGAGACCTGCAAGCGGAAAAATCCCAGTTCATCGGTTATGGTGCCTGAATACTCATCGATGTAAACGGTAGAAAAAGCAACCGGCTCAAAATTTGAGGAATCGATCACCCTTGCCCTTATCTCTGTCTCCTGTGACAAGGCCGGGAAACTCAGTAATGATAGCAGGAGTATGCAGGCAAATGTCAAACCGGGCCTGAGCAATGCGTTAAAGTTACAAATATGAATGAATACTGCCTTAATACCCTTCTTCATCTGAGGATTGAAATTTAAATCTCATCACAAGATAATCATCTGGGCTTAATCTTCTCTGCGGAGCACCAATAAATGTCATTTTCACCAGAAAGAGGAGGACCGAAGCAAAGCCAGAATAATATAAGCACATACAGATTACCGGGTACTGTAAGAATGCTGTAGCATATAGCAAAGGTGATATAAGGACAAAGATAAAGCGGTTCAGGCTGTTCATGAGAAAAGGTGTGATCCGGCGCACTATTCCTGTCTTGTCAGGGATACATCATAAAAGTGTTCGGAATGGATCGGGATTCCTTCCTCCGTTATCCCTTCTAACACACATTTGATACGGGTATAACGATCCCCGTTATAAAATAGTACTTCTGCACTGCCAGTTTCATCAAGGTGCAGGTCTGGCTCCCAATGGATAGTCTTGCGCAGGTCGGGGATTGTGCTCCTTCTTTTCTCTTCCGTATCATAGTGTGGTGCGTAAAACTCCTTTACAACAGCAAATTTTTCAATGGTAACAGGGTTATTCCACTTCCGGCCACCACTTCTTTCACTAAAAGGCTTTAGCTTTACATCGATCACAAATTCCACCAGGTTACCGTATAATGCCTCAGCTTCTGGCCCCCTGATGATCGTATATTCCTGGATCTCCTCTGGAGGTATGGAAAAGGCATAACTGTAATCAGGGACCTTTATACCTGGACCTTCGTTGATATTAGAGGCTCCAATTACTGCTGGGTCCGGGCCTAATTGTTGCATGGAATCCCGAGCCTGTAGAAAACCGTCTATACAGTAGTATACCTGTACTCCTTCCCTGTTGAATCTCTGTACCAGATATTGAAGGCTCTCCATTGTCGGGGCCGCGTCAAGCTCGCCCTGTGTGGCTGTTCTTTTACTGAATGCGAGATCTGTAATGCTAAGTTCTTTTTTCTTGACAGTTTTCCTGATCACCACCTCTTCTAACCAATGATGGTTTTCTATCCCTAGTGAGAATCGGTCCTGGAACCTGTCCATGCTATTAACGGGGGTATGCCATTCCCTTCCCAGGCTATCGGCCAGGTAGTCCAGGTAAGTTGTCAAATTATCTTCAAAATCAGTGGAATTCAATACTATGGACAGCTCATCCTGTCCGCTCATATCTTCAGCCTGAAGAAAGATCCCGGTGTTGAAATTCGGAGAATATTCCAGGTCGAACGAAAACCTCCCGTCATTATCGACCTCAACGGTGGTGGTATTCCCTCCGAACAAAATCTTCAGCAGGCCTCCGGTTGGGCTGCTTTCATTTACAACGGACTGTTTAAGGAGTCTGCCTGTAATAAGGTCCCTGCTCTCAGGCTTGACTGCCCCGGCACTTCCGGCCTCACCCAGGTACCGGTAGTTACGCCAGCCCTGTGTCATCAATAGCAGGTCAATATGAGCCTGGGCATCTTTATTTGCCTCATCAAAGTAATTATTCGGGCGGTAAATTTTTCCATGTATCTCAGGTGACAATAACAGGGATGATATGATGTTGGGTTCATCAATCATGTCTGAGTTACATAACTGATTATCCGTGATCGACAATGAGTAACTGCCTTTGAAAGAAGTGGACTGATCGCTGTCCAGGCTGACAGATAATATGACACTGTCCCGTGGGATATACTGCTGCCGGTCAGTCTCAAGTTTTGACCTGTAATTCCTGTCAGAAGGGACGAATACCAATCTTTCTGCCTGCGGCAGGAGCATGTTGTTAAACAGGGTGATTACGGCTATCCCCGGTGGGATATTCTCAAGCGGGATTTTTACGGATCTTTCCTTCCCGGTTTTTATTACATCAAAGTAACAAGGGTAGCCCCTTACCGAAAGAAGTAACAGTGCCGTATCGTTTTCAGTATTTACATTGTTGATTTCCAGTTCTAACTCATTATCTTCATTATCACAGTTCTTTAAATGAAGGATCCAGCCTTGATTCATTCCATCTGGCAGAGCAAATTGCCAATCGATCCCTGAAGGCCGGGTCACCTTAAAGAAGCATTTCCTGTTCTCTTCCGGAAAATATGGAAATAATCCCATGCCGTTGCACTTCGACTGAGTTGTTGCCAATACTTTCCCTTCCTGATCAATAATGTTCCCCTCAATTTCCAGAGGGACCCCCAGCTTTGTTACTGCTTTAAAAGCAACTGTTGTTTCTGCTCCATTGATGCAACGACCGCCTTCCGGGAAAAAATCTACCTGAATGGAGTTGATTACCGGTAAGGAATAAACCGTATCCAGTCTTTCCTTGTTATACCGGGCTGAGAATTCCAGTCGCGGAATGGTGTCCAACCGGCGGGGAATGATGAGCGATATGGGTTCAAGGACTGAAAAACCGGTATTCCCTTCACCTCTCTGAAGCACCTGGCGGCCGGTGATAAGCCGGTATGTAAAAGATACATCGCCTACTTCCCTGTTAAAATCATCATAACAATTAACCAGTAACCGGATTGTATCGCCCGGGAAATAATTCTCTTTATCGAATGCTGCTATCAACCTGGCCCCATCCTGTTTTTCCTTCAAAAGCATGATCCTTTTACTGAATAAGGTCCTGGTCTCAAAATTTGTCATCCAACTTGAATATCCTGCTATGTAGTATAATCCCTCAACCAGGGTATGATCCAGCAGAAACTGTCCGCATACTTCCGGATCCATTGCCAGATACTTCTTCTTTTTGATTATTCTCCCCTCCCTGCTCAAAAGCATCACATTAAATGTTTTGCTTACATATGAATCCGTGAGATATTTCTTATTCCTGATATAGGCCTTGAACCACAGTGTGTCTTCCGGAGCATAAACCTCCCTGTCTGTATGAATATAAACGATATCATTGAGCCTGTTCTCTCCCATACTATACTGTGATTCAATAAACGTGTTGAATTTTTCATTTTTACTGTAGAATGCCCTGCTGGCTAAATCCTCCTCAATAAGGGGTGTATTCAGCCAGCTTGTATCGCCTGAGTACTTACCGGACAGCCTGTTCACAAGAACCGGTTTCGATTTAACAATAGGGCTACCGGTAATATCTCCTTGCACGGGTCGGGCCTGGTTAGTAAAAAATTCCCTGTACTGGTAGTATGACTCCAGCTCCTGCCCTGCAAGCTCATTTCCCTCTAAATCACGTAAGTCATGGAATTCCATTCGGAGGTCCTCCAGCAGCCGCCTCTCCATTTCAACTAATCTCTTCCTGTTTTCAAGACCTCCCAGATGCATATTTGTTTTCAGTATCTCGGATATTTTGCTGTTCCTGTTAAAAACCAGCAAAACTTTATCCTGCTGCAGTACTATTCGCTGTATCTCCTGTTCCTCTTCTCCTAAAAAAACAGAAAAATTATCCGGGTCGCCCGCATATTCAGGATCTATAGGCCTGTTAAAGCTTAATTCCAGTTTATCTTCATATACCTTGGTTCCTTTGAGTGCAAAGTGCCTGGTATTAAACAGGTTATTAAATGAAAGGTAATGAAGGTAATAGCGATCATCCATCAGTTGGTATTCCAGGCTCAGTTCAAAAAGTTTCTGCTTGACTGTCACTTTTTCTATGGTTCCCCTGTAGTTGATCCTTTTAATGCCATAATTAATAGCATCTATGTAGATCGTTCCTTTCGCAGTGATCCTGTCCACTCCCTGGGTATAATTTCGGTTATCTTCAAAAGAAATAAAGAAGTAAGGGCGATTGTCCAGGTAAGTCAGTTTCGGCTGGCTGAAATCATGGTTACGCATGAAATCTGTTTCCAGCCGGTCAATAAAATAAAGCGAATGAGCCTTACAGTTCCTAACCGGATCATGCGCCCTGAGTATAACCAGTTCATTATTCAGCTCAATGGGCATCTTCGAATGAGGAACGAATTTGTTCAGGCTGTCATAAGGCTTCATTAGTAAGGCGTCAATACGGAAATCATTGTTGACTCTTTTATAAAGCAATCCTGCGTAAAAATTATCGACTGCTTGAAAGCCAGGGTCTACCAGGTTAATAATGAATTCGAAAAGATTGATGTACTCATCATCCTGCTTAATATACTCCCTGTAATAACCGTTGTACAGTATGGCGCTGTCAGGATAGTTATCAGGGATTCGACGGATAGCCTGCCTGATAATCTCCCTGTACCCGGTTTTTTTTTTTGATCTGACCTGTATCGAAACCTCCCCCAACTCAACAATATTGGGTTGAAGGTAAATGCTGTCGATCGATGTCAGGTCCAGGTCTCGCAGGAGGATCCGTTTCGAAAGGTATCCTACGCATGAAATGTTCAGGGTATCACCAAGCCTGTCCGGGGAAACCCGTAAGCGGAAGAATCCCAGTTCATCACTAATGGTACCGGTATACTCATCCATGTATACAGTTGTAAAAGCAACCGGTTTGAGATCCGAGGAATCAATTGCCCTTGCCCTAAGTTCAGTATCCTGAGCAACTACCCGAAAGTTTATTGTTGATAAAAGGGAAAGGCATGTAAATAAAAAGCTGAAACTGAGCCATCCAGGAAGGATAGGTTTTTGAACCAGTAATGATTGAAAATCCTGTTTCATCCTGCTGGTGGATTAAATAACTAGTAGCAAGTTAATAAAATCCTGATAATTTGTGCTATGGACACCTTCAAAGCCAGCAAAGGTGGTAATTCCTTATAAAACAAACCTGTAAGATAATTTTATCAGGAATATATTATGGGGGTGTACATCAAACAGATCGCCCATGTCCCGGCCGATATCAAAGTCTCCCCTTGGATCATACCCGCTCCTGCCCTGCGACCATACAATAAACAGTGTTGAACCGGGTATATATTCCCATCGGGCAACAAAATTCGATTTAAATTCCTTTACATTGAAATCAGGATTATCGAAAGAATAATCCGGATCCTGTTGGTCACTTATCCGGTATTCATTATCAGTGGAGTTGTATGAAATTTCGCTATCGCCGAAAACATGATACCTGTCAGTGTACCGGTCAGCATTCGGATCAGTAATCCTCTTAAAATCACTGTAGCCCCCTACGGAAATAAATGGCTGTCCCCAGTATTGTACAGTAAAATTCGGACTGAGACTGTAGCTGATCCTGATTGACATCCGAAGTGTCTTCTGGTCGATAGCTCCGAATATATACCGGTCATCAGGATCGAAATCCGTAGTGGTAATGTATTGCAAATTCCTTTCCGACATACTGATGGATGGATTCAATGATACACTCAGAGCATCATAGGGGCGGTATGATAAGAACATACCATAATTCTGATTCCGTGTGCTTTTCTCATTACCCCAATTCTGAGACATAAATCCACCATAGGTAAATTTCTTTCGCTGGTCGGAGTCAATATTCAGGAATGCACTGGTACTGCCTGGGATCAGGAAGGATTGACCACCGCGTAGCATGGTATTGGAACGTCCGTTGAATTCAGGATTGACGCTGAAATTCATAAACCAGTAATTAGTAAACTGTGTATGGAGATTGACATTCCCCCCTTTATGATTAAGGTTTCCTCCAAAATCGTAAATGGTCCACTGGTTGAAGTTGATGTTAATCTCCCTGAAAATGCCGACAGGTTCCCATATCCTGTATCCAGCCCAGAAAACCTGCATGATCCTGTCGGTCACATTCATGAATCCTATGTCATTGGTCTCAAGCCCCGGAGATTTCCAGTAAACAAAAGCTGCATACCGCCAGTGTCCGTTTGCAAATCTTCCAATGGCAACCGTGCCCCCATGACCTGAAAGAGATGTCCGTCCCGAATCGATTGTTGCATAATCATTGTCGGGTCTTTGTAAATACCGTACCGATGATTCCTGGGTACGTACCAGTGCCTCTTCTGAGCCCCTTACATTACTAAAATAGGTTTTGGCCATAACACTGTAAGTTCTTTCTTTCCAGCTGTGACTGAAATCCAGTCCACCCGTGTAAGCAGAAGTATGCAGGAACTCCAGTTGCGGTTCATCAATACTGCGGTTTGTTGAAGTAATCAATCCTCCAAGGAGTGTATTTCCCTCATTCCATTCTTTCTGTATCCTGGCTATGGAATAATTGGTTATGGGTTCTACGGTTTCAAACCGCCTTTCACCATCTTTATCAATCTCGGCCGTTTCTTTGGCAGTTACGCTTTCCATGATCCCGATTGAGAGACCGTTTTTTGTTTTTCCCGATAGTTTAGCGGCTCCCAGGATGGGTGTGTTGGCAGGAAAGTCCATATATTCACCATCAAGTATGTCGGGAGAGTATTGTGGCCTGCGGCCAATCCTCCTCGAATAGAACAAGCCCTCAGATTCCATATCTCCGCCGTCAAAGAAATTCAGAGGAAAACTAAATATATTCCTGCCCTCAATAAAGAAAGGCCTTTTTTCATCGAAGAAGATCTCGAAAGCAGATAGGTTGACCTGGGAAGGGTCGGCTTCAACCTGGCCGAAATCCGGATTCACCGTAAAATCGAGGATCATGTTGTTGGTTATGCCAATTTTTCCGTCGACACCGCCATCCAGTGTATTCAATTTGCCTGTAGCAAAGGGATTTCCCGCTTCTTTTTCGAATCTCTGGGTGCCGGCTACAGCATAGGGAGCTATTTCGATTTGCCGTTTGGGTTTGATACCAGATATACCGTGTAATTCACCGAACAGGTGAACCCATCCGGGTGCATCGCGTGCTATAGGCTGCCAGAGAGATAACTCATCCTTTCGATGCAACATCCGTCCGACCTGCAGTCCCCAAACCTGTTCCTCATCTTTATCAAAACGCAGCTGGCTCAGAGGGATCTTCATTTCTGCCACCCATCCCTCCTGATCGATGGATGTTTTCACATGCCAGATCGGATCCCAGGTGAAATCCTCATTGTCACCATCATTGGAAAAGAGTCCATCCCCCTTGACCCCGGCCGCACTTACCATGAATGTGAAGGCAGTGCGATGGTCAAAATAACTGTCAAGCTGAATTGCCACAAAGTCAGCGTCGATATTATCCTTGCGGTTCATGCGCTCGATTATGCTGTCCGGACTGCTGTCATAGGCCCTGAAGGCAACATATATGTTTTCGTCATCATACAGGATCTTGAAGCCGGTTTCCTGTGAAGGGGCTTTCCCTTCATATGGTTCGTGCTGAACAAAACCGGTCCCCCATTCAATATTGTTCCAGGCAGGATCATCCAGGATACCATCTATTACAGGCGGATCCTGGACCACCTTTTTTGTATTGAATATCTTTTTATCCGCCGGAGCCTTAGCGGAGAGCAGGTGAGGCAAAAAACAGAGTATAAAAATAACACCGGAGCAGCGTATCATGGTTAGTAGAAAGCTTGTGAAACAAACTAATACATCCTCAATACTTATGCCATCCGAATAAACTTATTTAAAATCAATGACTTATCTTAGATATCATCATTCCATAATAATCCCGGAGTGTACAGTTATGTTACAATACCCGTACAGTAACGTACATTGATGAAATGATTATAAATGAATTAGAACCTCCTATTTCAGGTCATATACAAATTTCACCGTCATGTCGCCGAAATCAGTGCTGGAGGTTCCATCGATCACCAGGGTTTTCCCATCCTCTTCAAGGCTGAATGTTTCAACGGTTCCGATAACCATTTCCTGTCCGTCAAACTCCAGGTACAGGGTTGATTTGATAATAAGGCTGCTTTTATCTTCCGACAGGTTCACAGTTGATTTCTTCTTGGATTCGCCAAACATAATATTTTCACATTCCTCACCATCGATGGTATAAGTTTCTGTGGTAGTCATCGCCTGCCCATCCTGACCCGTTGAAGTCCTTTCCAGTGACAGGCTTTTCTTTTTATGTACGATGATGATTTTAGTGGATGCCCACATCTGGCCATATTCACCAAATTCACTCTTTGAATTATTCAGGGCCCATGTACCTGAGAGTTTCAGCTTTTTAGCAGGGGGGGCTGCATTAGCGGTTTGCAGCGGCAAAACGAGCAGCAAGGCAATAATAACCGGGACGATAGTTCTATAAAACTCATGATGATTGATCTTAGCTTTTTTCATTTTTAGATGATTTTAATTTGATAAAGAGTATATAAATTTAGTTTAAACTTCATAAAAGAAAAGTATTTCAGGGTGCTTCAACACTTATTTTTTCAGACTGGCCCCTTATAAAAAAGTAATTAACGCCGGTCAGTACATACTCATATGACTTACCGGCTACTATGCTTGAATCCGGTAAAGACGATTTGTCGCAATTGACTTCTGCCAGGAATTCCCCGTCTTTAACAATTTCAACGTACCAGATAGCATTATCAGATACCGGGAAGGTATGGGTAACATCCCATGACAGCAATACTACTCCCTGTTCCACAACCGCCTGAGGATTCAGCTGTACAGAAGGTGCTGTGTGCTCACTTCCCTTTTGCTGCGCCATCAGCCAGGTTGAAATAGTACCCTCATTACTGGTATTGTCCCAGACATTGTGTGCGACTCCTTCATATTCGGTATACCTGAGTTGTTCACCGCCGATTTGTTTAACCGTACGGTACATATCCCTGGAGAAAGTAACAGGCACTACATCATCCACTTCTCCGTGAAACATCCAGAATGGGATCCTGTTAATTATCTCAGCCATGCCAGTATCACCGCCACCACATTCCACATACCCCGCTGCAAAAAGATCTGGAGTATGCCGAATGGCTGCAAAAGAACCGAACCCTCCCATTGAACTGCCGCAGACGTAGATGCGGGATGTGTCTATATTAAAAACTTCTGATACCAGGTCGAACATTTCATAAGCCTTTGCCAATGCCGGACTGAGGTCCTCCTCCCAGCTTCTTCCCCACCCTCCTCCTTCATTTCCGGGGCATTTGGGTGTCAGTACAATTACTGGATCAAGATCAACAATGGGCTCATTGTAATAATCCAGGTTCCAGGAAGTTGTGTCTCCCATACCGTGAAGGCGCAAGATCAGCGGATAGTCCCGGGCGGGATCATAAGATGGTGGAATAAAAACACCACAGCGAAAATCACCGATATAATAGTCCTTTAACCCGCGTATTTTGGCAAGTTCTTCAAGGTTCGGTGGAACTGTCTCCTTATTGGAACAACTCATTACAGCGATCAGTAAAATAGAGTATGCCAGCCATTTCATCGATTTATATTTTAATTAGAATGAATAATAAGCTAAAGTTACTATTTGAACAGGATTAATCCCAACTTAATTATAATTCATTATTGTTCTGCAGCTCTTTCATCCGGGAACTTAATCCGAAATATTCCCCCGATAATGATTCTGTATTGCAAAATATTTTATACATTTATTATACTTCTTAATCCTACAGGCCATGAGAACAATATTAATTCTCATTCTTTCCCTGTTCTTCTTAGCGAATATTAATGCCCAGGAAACTGACACACTCTATGACGATCGGGACGGACCTGGATTCACTTAGGAATATCTTACGGTCAAGATCGGTGAGCGCTGGTGGATGGCGGAAAACCTTAAAGCCATCAGATATACCTCTCCTGTCGATTACATGAATTATGGCGAAGGTGTTGGTGACCTGTCAGGAGACCCTTCTGCCAAATATTATTTCTGGTATCAGGATGATTCCATAAGTTTCAGTGAGAATTATGGGGCCTTGTATACCTGAACAGCCGCCATGAAAGAGGCGACTGGCAGTAATACCAATCCAAGCGGAGTCCAGGGAGTATGTCCGGATGGCTGGCATTTGCCCAGTGACTCCGAGTGGAAAGAGCTTGAAGTACATTTAGGAATGGATTACCCGGAAGTTGATGCCAGCGGCCCGCGTGGCATAGGTGTAGGCGGCGCCTTAAAAGATACCGGTATCGTAAACTGGTTTACTCCTAATACTGGGGCAACAAATTCAAGCGGTTTTACTGCCTTGCCGGGAGGTTTGCGCCACTCTTACGGCTTTTTCGAATTCGAGGACAGCCTGGCATGTTTCTGGATCGCGACAGCTTTTACGGAACCTTATGATGACAGCCTCGCATGGTACCGGCAACTCAGCTGGGAAAATTCCAAAGTCTCGCGTGAGATAGCATGGAAAAGCACAGGAATGTCAGTTCGTTGTGTAAAGGACTATGAGATTTATAGCACCATTGGGGTTGTGGATACTAACCAGTGCTCTGTTGAAGAACTTATCTTTTATGGTAATGGATATGAGCAATTAATTTTCATTATCAATTGGGGTGATCAACCGGTTACCATAACCTCAATTCAGGCCGGTTCGGATGTTTTCATTTCTGATACTTCGGCAGCGGTTTTGTCACCTGGTGACAGCATTCCGGTTACGCTTACATTCCTTCCCCCTGTGAAAGAACTTTTCCAGGACACCCTTTACATTCATACGGTAGGCACCAATTCTCCCATTAAAACTATTCCCCTGACCGGTACATTTCCACTGGAAATATCCTTTACGGATTCGACCGGGATATCCTGTGCCGGAATGTCAGACGGTTCCGCCACGGTGACTCAATTATACGGTGTGCCTCCGTATACCTACGAGTGGGATGATTATAGTTCAACCACTAATTCAGTAGTTACCGGACTTCCATCCGGTAAGTTCTATCATATCTCCGTTACCGATGCCAATTCCTGTACAGGCACAGACAGTATTATGCTTACAGAACCCGACACAATAAGCATATTGTTCCCGGACAGAGAAGATATATCCTGTTTTGGCTTTGCTGACGGATGGGCAAGTATATCAGTCACAGGCGGGACAGAGCCCTATTCTTTATTGTGGGATGATGACGCCGGTACAGTCGATGATACCATCCGGAACCTGTCTGCAGATATATACTACCATATTACCGTGACTGATGCGAATCTATGTACTGCCTCTGACAGCATTATTCTTTCCCAGCCTGATCCACTATTTGTCCAAATAACTGACAGTACAAATGTCTCCTGCTATGGTTTATCCAACGGTTCAGCCACAGCTACTATAACAGGTGGAACCACCCCCTATGTTATAAGCTGGGATGATGCTGGTGGTAACACGGGGCTAAAATCAGGAGCTTTAAAATCAGATCAATCTACCTTCGAGCGTTACTTTGGGAGCACGGGTGATGATGAGGGATGGGGAATTATCAGGAGTTCTGATGGAAATTATGTGATCACAGGGATGTATGCCACTTCAAATAATGATGTCCTGCTATTAAAAACTGACAGTATGGGAATTGCAATCCAGGCTTGGTCTTATGGTACTGAAGATGAAGAATATGGAACTGACCTCATGGAGCTTCCTGATAATGACCTTATCATACTTGGGAACAAACATAAGAACGGAACCAACTGGCAGTTCTTACTTATCAGGACAGACCGGGATGGAGTTTCACAATGGGAAAAAGATAATTTTGGCTTGAACGAGGTTGACCTTGGATTTTCTGTAGTTCCCAGGACAGGCACAACAGGATTCCTGATGTATGGATATACAGGAACCTACAAGACCCTGTATGATCTTGAATCCATTGTTTATGAAGCCTATAGTGACGGAGATGATGGTACCAGGAAAAACATAGGCGAGGCCGGGGATGATTACGGCAGCTGTATTGAAGTGGACCATGATGGCAATTATCTCCTGTTAACCACTATAGAAAAAACCGGTGGGGGGAATAAACTTGTGCTGTCCAAGCTGAACCAGAATCTGAACGATATTATTTGGGAAAGCGAGATCATATCAGATTGTATCACGGAACAACGCGCATGCGTCCGGAAAATAGGCGATGAAGCAGCACCGGCCGGTCAGTCCTCCTATGTGGTTGCTGGCGCTACAGTTTCCGGAGATATAAGAATCTCAGGTATTAGCGAGGCAGGGGACGTTGTTGATTTTGTTACCTGTTTTGGTGTACCCGTCACTCATTCCTCCTCAGTTATTCCTACAAAAGATGGTGGCTTTGCAGCGCTATCAGATAATATGACACTGGTTAAGGTCAGCGGGGAATTCACCAGGGAATGGGACAGGGAATTTTCAGGAGAATCCCGGGGCGTTCACAGCCTGATACAGGCAGAAGACGAAGGATATGTGCTTGTCGGCACTAAATTCAACGATACCGAAAGAAAAAACGACATTTACTTAATCAAAACCGA
>CAZILN010000320.1:0-23489 GCA_964540005.1 uncultured Bacteroidaceae bacterium
GGAGTAATTCAGGCATTTTTCATGCCTCAGCCTGAATATTGCGCCGGGGTATCCTTATTCAAACGTTTTCGAAAGAAAAGTCCTGATTTTAACAGAAAAATCAATACGTACCTGCTGGCCGGGGGGATTTTGCCAATTATATTCGTCCGGAGCACAATCAAGAGTGATCAATATACCGTCTAAACCGGGTAGACTTTTTTCTTTACAGTAGATTCCCTTATGATCAGTTGGGTTTCTATCTGTTCGGTAATAGAAGGATAATCCTCGGTTGACAGTATCCTGTCCAGGATCATCCTTGCTGATTTTTGCCCCATTTGGTATCCGAATTGCTCCACTGTTGTCAGGGGAGGATCAGTCATAGATGAGTAGATCCCGTTACTAAAGCCTACAACTGCAATATCATCAGGTATTTTAAGATGGTTCTCCTTAATGGTCTGGCAGGCACCTATGGCAGTCAGGTCATTAACTGCAAATATCCCATCAGGCGGATTTAATTCGTAAATCAGCCTCTTGGTAACAAGCCTGGCTGCTTTGTAGTTATCACATCTGACAACTAACCTGTTATCAAAGGGTAATTCAAGATCTTTTAATGCCTGAACATAACCATCGTACCTGGCCCGCCCGATGAGCAGATCTTCTGATGTTCCCAGATGAGCTATTCTTTTACATCCTATTTCGGCAAGATGCTTTACAGCCAGATAGGCTCCGTTAAAATCATCAACCACCACCCGGTCGGTATCCATTTCCTCGCAGATCCGGTCAAAAAATACAATAGGGATATTCTTTTTCTCCAGGTTTTTGAAATGATTGAAATCCCTGGTCTCCTTGGATAATGAAACCAGCAAGCCTTCAATCCGGCTTGATAACAGGGCCTGTACATTTTTTACTTCCCGGATGTAGGATTCATTAGACTGGCATATCATTACCTGGTATCCCGCATCATATGCCACATCTTCAATGCCACTTATCACCTGTGAAAAAAAGAAATGTACGATCTCAGGTATTATCAACCCGATAATATTGCTTTTACTGCTCCTTAGACTTAAAGCTATGGCATTGGGCTCATAGTTCAGTTGTTCGGCCAAGTCGTGAACCGCTTTCTTGGTCCTAACACTGATATCCGGGTGATCTCTCAGGGCCCGGGATACAGTAGAGGGTGAAATCCCAAGCCTGGCAGCAATATCCTTGATGGTTATCTGGGCGCTTCTCATCTATCTCCTTTTATATACCTGTTTCTCATTAATGCCGCGTAATCCATAATAATGCAAGACCAATCAATATATAAAATTAACTTTTTTTTACAATTACTTAATTTTCTCCGCAAACGATTTAAATAGGTATTTTCGAGCTGATTCATCAGTAAAATCATGTCAAAATCAGCCATATAGAAATTAATATCCTATCATCAATTACATATTTTAATACCTTTAATCTATAAAACCTAACTTAAAATCAATTCATCATGAAAAAAACTCTACTTTTTGGATTAAACCTGATTGCTATGCTGGTCCTGGTCCAGGTAAGCCTGGGGCAGGTGACTATGCCAGCGGCAATAACTATCGATCCCGGAACAGCTACAGGATGGGACGAAATAACCCTGACTGTCGACCCTGCTCAGGCATGTGTGCCCGATGGTAAGGCAAGTGTTGCCGGAGCATCTGTTGTGAAGATGCACTCCGCTGCCGTACTATTTGATCAGAAGGAAGATTTTGAAGCAAAGGCTGTCTGGGGTGCTGTAGGAGTTGACTATGATGCCGAACCAAAGGATGGTGTCCATACAGGGCCGGACCTGCTGCCAAACGGTGACGGGACCTATTCAATTACCTTTACCCCCGGTGATTTTTACGGGGTGGAAGAAGGTAATACTATTATTGGTATAACGGCTGTTTTTAATGCCGGCTCATGGGATAATGAATGCAAGGATAATGGTGATGACGGCTGTATAGACTTCTTCATTCCTCTTTCCTATGTCGATCCGACGCCAGCGCTCAAATTCAAACTTGACCTTACCTACCAGGAAGAACTGGGGAACTTTAACAGCGATGGTGGCAAGGCATATGTTATTGTAGATGATACCGAGTATGAAATGGACCAGTTGCTGGAGGGTCTTTTTGCAGTTGCCAAGTATGAAAAAACCCTTACAGACGGTCTCGTGGAAGGCACCGCATTCTCCTACAAATTTAAAATGGACGATACCGAAGAGACTGTGGAGGCAAGGACAGATACAGTTACCGGAAGCCAGCTGGTATTATCCCATATGTTCAATGACGAGGAGGCTCCGATAGAAACCGGATCTATTAAGTTTGAAGTTAATATGAAATATAAAGCCAGAGCAGGAGAGTTTGTTCCTGCTACCCAGTTTGTTGACATTGCAGGTTCACTGAACGATTGGGCTCCTACTGAAGACTATAAACTCACAGATGCGGACGGTGACAGTATCTATGAGATAACAGTGGAAGATCTCACTCTGTATGATAACCTGGAATTCAAGTTCCGCATAGACGGAAGCTGGGATGCAGGCATGCATGATGACCAAATATCCAACAGACGTGCCATGGTGCGTCCCGGAGAACGTACGGTACAATCAATTTTCAACAATCACGTTCCCGGCTGGGTACATGTGACTGCAATTGTTAATATGTCCCGTGCTGCGGCAGCAGGTCTGTTTGATGCTGACAAGGACTATGTTGACGTTGCCGGAACTTTAAATGGATGGTCAGGCCATAACGGTGGTGACTTTACCGACGATAACGATGATCTGATCTACGAAAAAACTGGTCCGGCAGGTGAAATCAAAGATACCATTGAATTCAAATTCAGGATCAACAGCAGCTGGGATGCCGGGTATCATGACGGAGGCGACAACAGGAAATATAGAATTGTGGATACAGCAGGAGGAGTGGTTAATACCACGGATACATTATGGTTTGACAACATACCGCTCTTCATAGACCAGAAAAGTATTACCCGGATTGGCGAAGTAATCATCTATCCCAACCCGGTTGACGAGGTACTGTATATAAACAATGCAGTGGATATGCTCGAGATCAGGGTAATTAACATTACCGGTCAGGTAGTCAGAAGAATAGCTGCCGATTCGAGGACCTTCTATGAACTCAATACTTCGGATCTTTCGAATGGAGTATATATACTGAGCGTATACGATAAGAACGGATATACCGGCACTGCGAAGTTTATAAAAAGATAATTAATCATTTAGATCTTTACACAAACCCGGCCCGCAGGTCGGGTTTGTTGTTATAGCCAGCCTAACACCAAAAAAATATGGCAAAACGATCGGTTTTCTGTATGGCAGTTATCCTGATGGCCGGCATTAGCCTGAATGCCCAGATAGTAACTGCAGATCCCTTCTTCCCTACCCAGAATGACCTGGTAGTCATCACTTATGATGCTTCTCAGGGGAACCAGGGACTGATGGGATATACTGGTGATGTGTATGCACATACCGGTGTCATTACCAGCGAGAGCAGCAGTCCATCTGACTGGAAGCATGCCCCCTCAAGCTGGGGAGATAACTCTGAGAAGTACAAGCTGACCCGGGTAGGAACCGACCTTTATGAGCTGGCTATCACACCCAGTATCAGGGATTACTATAATATTGAGATTAATGAAACCGTTCAGCAGCTGGCCTTTGTTTTCCGTAGCGAGGATAACAGCAGGGAAGGAAAAACAGCTACCGGAGGGGACATCTATTATGATGTTTATGAACCGGGACTCAACCTGAAGATCATTCAGCCATCACAGAGCCCCTTACTGGTCGATCAGGATGACACCATAACAATAGAAGCTTATGCCATAGATGCAGATTCCATGCAGTTGTTCCTGAATGACACACTGATCAGGTCGCTTGCTGGAACATCTCTTATCGATACCCTTTATGCCACTCAGACGGGTAAGAACTGGATCAAAATTACTGCCAGTGACTCAGAAAATACAATTGCAGATTCAATATACTATTATATTAAGGGCACTCCACCCGAAAATCCCCTCCCGGAAAATGTTACCGAGGGAATAAATTATATAAATGATTCAACGGTTACACTGGTCCTTTTCGCACCCGGCAAAGAATATGTTTTTACCCTCGGAGATTTCAACGAATGGGAACTGGACAACCAGTATTACATGAACCGTACACCCGAAGGTGGCTTTTACTGGATCACACTGGAACAACTGGTGCCGGGTAGAGAATATATTTACCAGTACCTGGTGGACGGGGAGATCCTTATTGCAGATCCATACAGTGAAAAGGTCAGTGATCCATGGAACGATAAGTGGATCGGTGAGGACACCTACCCCGGACTAATACTGTATCCCGAAGGGAAAACTTCAGGTATAGCTTCGGTGTTCCAGACAGCACAGGAGAAATACCAATGGCAGCATACCGGTTTCCAGCCTCCTGCAGCGGAAGAACTTGTCATTTATGAACTACTTTTACGGGACTTTATCTATGACCATTCATACCAGGTATTAATTGACACCCTCGACTATCTTGAAAACCTGGGGGTAAATGCCATAGAGCTGATGCCGGTAAATGAGTTTGAAGGCAACCTGAGCTGGGGCTATAATCCATCCTTCTATTTTGCCCCGGACAAGTATTACGGAACGAAAAATGACCTGAAAGAATTTATTGACGAATGCCATTTAAGGGAAATTGCAGTCATCATCGACATGGTGCTCAATCATTCATTCGGACAATCACCCATGGTCAGGCTGTACTGGGATGCATCCGCTAATGCTCCATCCGAGGAGAGTCCATGGTTCAACCAGGTCCCCAAACACGATTTTAATGTGGGATATGATTTCAACCATGAAAGCATCCATACCAGGCAATTTACCTGCAGGGTGATAAAGTTCTGGCTGGAAGAATACAATGTGGATGGGTACAGGTTTGACCTGTCCAAGGGATTTACCCAGAAAAACACCCTGGGTAATACTGCAGCCTGGGGCGAATATGATGCAGATCGGATCGCACTCTGGAAATCTTATGCAGATACCATATGGAATACCAATCCTGAATGCTATGTCATTCTGGAACATTTTGCCGACAATGACGAGGAACAGGTGCTTACCGATTACGGCATGATGGTCTGGGGCAATGCAGTTTATAATTACGGGCGCGCCGGTATGGGATGGAACTACAACGGAAAATCAGACTTTTCCTGGGGATCATACCTGCAAAGGTCCTTCACAAAACCGCACCTGGTCACTTATATGGAAAGCCATGATGAGCAGCGCCAGATGGTTGAGATCCTCGACTGGGGGAATTACAATAATCCAAATTATAATATCCGGGAGAACCTTGAGTTATCCCTTATCAGGGCAGAACTCTGTGCTGCTTTCTTCTTAACTGTACCCGGACCCAAAATGATCTGGCAGTTCGGAGAACTGGGTTATGACTTCAGTATTAATTTCAACGGCAGGACAGGACAGAAACCCATACGCTGGGATTATTATAATGACCCGAACAGGCTCCGCCTCAACCAGGCTTATTCCGCACTGGTCAGCCTGAAGAGAAACCATGAAGCCTTCAACAGCAGTGATTATTCCATTGACGTGTCTGATACGCTGAAAACAATACATATCAGACATGCCTCAATGGATGTTACTGTGATTGGAAATTTTGATGTCAGTCCACATGAGATTGATCCTGCTTTCACCCAAACCGGGACCTGGTACGAATATTTCAGCGGTGATTCGCTGACGGTCACAGACATCAATGCACCGATCTATCTTGAGCAGAGCGAATACAGGATTTATACCACAAAAAAACTGGCAAAACCCGAAATTATCAATGCCCCTGTTGCCAGGGATGTTCAGGTGACCGGGACCCTCGGACTGGGTGAAACACTCAGCGGGGAATATAGCTATTATGACAGGGATGGTGACCCGGAAGGAAGTTCAGCATTCAAATGGTACAGGGGAAAGTACGAAAACGGGGCTCTGAAAGAAGAGATTGCCGGAGCCACTGAAAGCAACTACACAATAACTGAAGAAGACTGGGGGTATTACCTGTTCATTGAGGTGATACCTATAGCCCAGTCCGGAACACTGGTAACCGGTATCCCGGCCTATGCCCTCCTTGATATAGCTACCGGAGTTTATCCTGCCACAATGGTTCAACAGAAAATGACCATATACCCGAATCCATCTGCAATCGGATTTACTGTCAGTCTTAAAACAGATCACAATGAAACCCTGAACTACGGGGTATATAACATGAATGGGAAGCTAATATTTGCATCCGGGGATATTCTCAGTAACGGATCGGAAACGGCGTTCAGATGGGATGGCAGAACCTCTGGCGGTGAAATGGCCCTGCCAGGTGTTTATATCATTCGGCTTATCACCGGCAATGCTGTTCATTCCCTGCGCCTTATAATCTCAAAGTAGAAATAATTATCTTTAGAAAAGGTACCAATCCTTCATACCATTGATCATGAAAACACTCTCTCCAATGAAGGGAATGCTGGCTGTTTCAGCAATTCTTATCTGTACAGTTGTGTCCGGACAAATCCATCACCTGGAGCCGCCCTTTTGGTGGTCCGGTATGAAAAACCCCAAGTTGCAGCTGATGGTTCATGGGGCAGACATTTCAGAAACCCGGCCAGTGATAGAGTACGAGGGTGTCAGGATACAATCAGTACAGCTGGTAGAAAATTCCAATTACCTTTTCATAAACCTGGATATTGACCCGGATGTAAGTCCGGGTACCTTCGATATCCGGTTCTACCGAAAGGATAAAGTTGTTGAATCCTGCAATTATGAACTGAAAGAAAGGGAACGCGGGTCCACTTCCAGGACAGGAGTAAACAGTTCCGATGCCATCTGCCTGATAATGCCCGACCGCTTTGCCAACGGAGAACCTTCTAACGACCAGTTCGAGGACATGCCCGATAAACTTAATCGCGAAGACGATTATGGCAGGCACGGAGGAGACATACAGGGAATTCTAGATCATCTTGACTACCTGGCAGATATGGGCTTCACCGCAATATGGCTTAACCCTGTTCTGGAAAACAACATGAAAAGCGGTGCCTATCACGGTTATGCCACCACCGATTTCTATAAAGTGGACAGAAGGCTGGGATCTAATGAACTGTACAGGCATTTAAGTGACCTGGCCGCTGAAAGAGGGATCAAACTTATCATGGACATGATCTTTAATCATTGTGGCCTGGATCACTGGTGGATGGAGGACTTGCCTTCTATGGACTGGATCAATGGTATTCCCGATCCCAAAATTACCACCCACACAAGAACAGTGAACCAGGATCCTTATGTCTCGGAACACGATAAAAGAGAAATGCTTGATGGCTGGTTTGTCCCGAGCATGCCCGATCTCAACCAGAGAAATCCTTTCATGGCTGAATACCTGATCCAGAACAGCATCTGGTGGATTGAATATGCTAAACTGGCAGGGATAAGGCAGGATACCTATCCTTATCCGGAAAAAGACCTTATGGCCGAGTGGAACAGGCGGGTGCTGGAAGAATATCCGGATTTCCATATAGTGGGAGAAGAGTGGACACCCAACCAGGCCATTGTATCCTACTGGCAGAAAGGCAAGATCAATGCAGATGGCTACCAGGGTTTTATGCCCGGTGTTCTTGATTTTCCCCTGCAATTTGCATTGCACAGTGCATTAACAGAGGAGGAAGGATTCGAGAAGGGATTGTTTAAATTGTATGAATGCCTTGCCAATGATTTCCAGTATCCTGATCCGTACAAACTGATTATTTTTTCAGATAATCATGATATGTCACGATTCTTTATGCAGGTAGGCCAGGATGTGGACCTCTATAAACTGGGGATAAGCTTCCTGTTGACCACAAGAGGTATCCCCCAGATCTTTTACGGTTCAGAAATTCTGATGACCCACAATGATGCAGGTCACGGTGCTATCAGGAAAGATTTTCCAGGTGGCTGGGAAGGTGATGATATTAATGGATTTACAGGACATGGACTCTCAGAACAGGAACTGGAAATGCAGCAGTTCTTCAGAACACTGCTAAACTGGAGAAAAGACAAAGCCGTGATCCACCAGGGGAAACTGATGCATTTTGTACCCGAGGACGGAGTTTATGTTTTTTTCAGGTATAATGATAATGACAGAGTAATGGTCATCCTGAACAAAAACAGGGAGGAAAAAAAGCTGGAACTCGAACGTTTCAGTGAGATCATTGGAGACAGCCGCAGCGCAAAAGATATACTCTCAGGAAAACAGTTTGAACTGGGAGGCGCCATCACCTTACCTGCTACTGCACCCCTGGTCCTTGAACTGGAATAAGCGACCGGCAATACAAGGAATGCCGTAGCCATACAATCCGTATCAGGACTGAACCGTATCCAGTGGGCACTGAAGCCTTGCGGAAATGGGTGCACCATTTTTTCTCCCGCAGTAACATTGAATTCCTTATAGAGATACCATCCGTTATGGTCAAAATCTAATTCGGCCTTAATTACAACATCCCTGTCCGTTTCCAGCTTAAGGGTCTTTTTATCATACCCGGTCATAAGGTACGGATCGGAAGTCACACCGGCAATGACTTCAGATTTGTTGCATGGTCAATATCAAATACACTGTGTTCCCCGTTATTCGAAGTTATATAATGGCCCTGTGAAATGTAAGCTCCCTTGGCATGCCAGCCCGGAACAGGTTTCTCGAATAATTCATTTACGGCAAGGGTATGAACATTTACTTCGTATATTTTCCCCTCCATTTCCTGGAAGTACACCGGATTCTCGGGATCTGTAAGGTGCCGTGTTGTCGCGGTGTGCCGACCGGGCATCTCCGAATAAGGCACAACGCGGACATTGCCTCCTTCATCAATGAAATATGGCCCGATGATAAGTTGTCCGGATTCCCGGTGGATCATACGGTTTGCAGGGGTTCCCCCGATACTGGCCGGATGTGCTTCCAGCCTGAGTTGCTTATCTATTATCCAGAGTTTATCTGAACTTCCTTCAGGACAATGCGGAGAATAAGTGATGAGCCACAACTTCCCCGCCCAGGGAACCACCGCACCTATCCCGGTTTCCTCTCCGTTGCCTAGACAAGGGATGCCGTCGCCGGGATTAAAGACTGCCAGATGCGGGTATACTCCGCTGATATTAACCGGTTCATTTACAGATTTGCTGGTTTTCTGGCAGGAACTGCAAAATAATGCAACCGTAACAAAAAAAACAATTGAAATGTTTCATTGAGTGATTATTGAAGTGGAAGAGGCTGACTGACAAACCTTCTGATTACTTCTCGTACACCCTGTACTCCCAGGCTTCCAGCTCCATCTCTGTGCCGGAAGAGAATTCGACAGCTTCACCTGAGAAAATATCGGTATAGCTGCCGGCATGTTTTTTGCCTTTCAGAGTTACAGTCACAGGTTCCCCTGTCAGGTTAAGGACCACAAATACCCTGTCATCGTCTTTCTCCCTGAGGAATGAATATACAGATTTGTTATCGCTTGAAGTAATGCGTGTAAGTGTTCCGCCGGAACTCCCGTTCCAGAGGGCTGAATTTCTCTCTTTAAGGCTGAGCAGGGTCTGGTAGAATCCGAACAATTCATGCTCCTTCCAGTCAATCGGGTCTTTTTCGAAAAACTCCAGCCTCTTGTCCATCCCGGCTTCCTGTCCGCTGTATATCAGTGGCATACCAGGAACTGTGGCAGCCAGGACGGCAAAGGTTTTCACTCCCCCGTCCAGCCGCTCCCAGACGGTTCCGCTCCAGGAGTTCTCATCATGATTGCTGGTGAATTGCATGATGATAGAACCCACGGGAAAAAGGGAATCCTTTTTGCTGAAATGGTATGAAATGGCATTTGCCGTTTTTTTGCCAGCTGCAATTTCATTCATCAGGTGATGAAAGGGCCACCCATAGCTGGCATCGAAAGCATTCTCATGAAGAAAGTGCTGGTCTGCCTCGGCCAGCATGAAAACCGGTTTTATGGCTTCAAGGGCAGGTCTTAATTCATCCCAGAATTCTACTGGCACCATATGTGCCACATCACAGCGAAATCCGTCAATACCGGTTTCCAGAAGCCAGTATTTCATTGCTTCTGCCATATCCTGTTTCATCTCATTATTCTCATAATCCAGTTGGATGACGTCAGTCCAGTCAAAGGGTGAAACAAATCCTCCGTCGTCATCTGTCACATAGTATTCGGGATGCTCAAGGGTCCAGACATGATCCCATGCCGTATGGTTAGGCACCCAGTCGATGATAGCATGCATACCCTGCTTATGGATGAGGCCAACAAGGGTTTTGAAATCTTCCAGGCTGCCGAATTCCGGGTTGATGGCTTTATAGTCCTTTACGGAATAATAGCTTCCCAGGCTGCCTTTCCTGTTTTTCTCACCTATGGGGTGAATGGGCATGAACCACAGGATATCCACTCCCAGTTCCTTCAGCCGGGGAAGATGAGCAGCAAAGGCATTAAAAGTCCCTTCCTCGGTAAACTGCCTGATATTCACTTCGTAGATAGCGGCGTTTTTTACCCAGTCGGGGGAAATAACATTGGATACCATCCGATCGGGTTCTGCAGGTTGTTTCATATCCTTTGATGAATCACTTTTACATGCTGACAATACCATAACAAGAAGGCAAGCAGTTAACAGGCTGTATACTGGTTTCATAATTTATTCAATTACAGGTCAAATATTTCGGCTAGTTTGCTTTCCAGTTGTTGTCCCCTCAGGCCTTTGGCAATGATCTTTCCTTCCCGGTCAATCAGGACGGTATAGGGGATGCCGCTGAATCCATATAATCCCACTGCCTCTGATTGCCAGTACTTAAGATCACTTACATGGACCCAGTCCAGTTTATCCGATTCTATGGCGCCCAGCCAGCTTTCTTTATCCCTGTCGAGGGATACCCCGTATATCTCGAAGCCCTTATCCTTATATGTATGATATATCTTCACAATGTTTGGAGCTTCCCTTCTGCATGGCCCGCACCAGGCCGCCCAGAAATCGATCAGAACAATTTTGCCGCGCAGTGATGATAACTTAACTATATTCCCGTCAGGACCAGGCAGGGCAATCTCCGGGGCCTCTTCTCCGACCGGGAGGAAGAGGGCATCACGGAAGCGCTGGCTATAGCCTTCCACAACAGCGTTCCCGGGATGGTTTTCTGCCAGTGCACTGGTCACCTCCCTGTATATTTCGGGGTATTGATTGATGTCGAGATGCTCAAGGAAAAACAATACGGACAGGGATGATTTGTTCTCGAGCAGGAATTCCTTAAGAAAGTCAGTACGCTCCTGGTTAATGCGGGCAATATTGTCGTCTATCTGCTTCTGGAAATCACTTAAAGTTCCGATAGTACTGTAAAGCAACTCGGAATCCCTGGAACCGGTGATAGCCGGTTCATTGAGATTGGACACGTCAAGAGCGACAGTTATATTTTCACCCGGTGCAACTATTAGGGAGATGTAAGTCTGTTCATTGAATCCCAGTTTACAGAGGGTGGTCACATTCAGCTGACAGGACAGATCAAAAACGCCTGATTCATCAATATCGGAACCGGATAATTCTTCACCCGTAACATAATCACTAAGGGTGATTGAATTAAAATTGATGTTCTCAATCTTCCCGTTTATCGTTACTTGTTGCTGGGCGGAAAGGGAACTGTAACCTGACATCATCAAGCAGGTCAGAATGATATATTTATGCATAAAAGTTCGCATTTATCAAAAGCATCAGGCTTCAAATATACTACTAATAAGAAGAATGCTTGTGATGTGTTCGCCCGGATCTATATGAAAGGCTTTGTTATACAGGAGGAGATCGGTAGGGGGACCGCTTTCATTGGTGATCATGACCTGTTTCTCGCTGACCTCTATTTTCAAAAGGCTGCCGCGGAACCTGATTTTAAAAGAATATGATTCCCATTGCTGCGGTAAAGAAGGAGAAAAGTTCAGGCGGCCATCCACAATCCTCTTCCCGCCGAATCCTTCTACAATGGCCATCCACGTTCCTGCCATACTGGTGATATGACAGCCCAGTGCCGCCTCATTATTATAATCATCGAGGTCCAGTCTGGCAGTTCTCAGGTAAAGATCATATGACTTTTCACTGTCCCCTATCCTCGAGGCCAGAATGCTGTGAAGGCAGGGGGAGAGGGAAGATTCATGCACGCATCTTGCTTCATAGAATTCGAAGTTGCTTCTGATGGTCTTATCATCGAACTGATCTTCAAAATTATAAATGCCCTGGAGCACATCGGCCTGTTTGATAAAGCAGGAACGCAGTATCCTGTCCCAGGACCAATTCTGGTTGATCGGCCTGTGTTCGGGCGCCAGCTCACTGACCAATGTTAGTTCCTTTTCAAGATAATCATCCTGCTGTAAAAATATTCCCAGGCTTTTATCTTCAGGCAGGTACATATTCTCTTCAATATCCTTCCAGCGAACCTGCTCATCTGTACTGAATGAGCATGAAAGTACCAGGTTATTGAATTTCCGGAGGTCTCTTGACTTCACATATTCAATGGATTCTACGGTGTAATTTAGTGTCCATTTTGCGATCAGGTTGGTGTACCAGTTGTTATTCACATTGTTTTCATATTCGTTTGGTCCGGTTACACCCAGAATGACATAAGCATTTCTGATCCTTGAAAAATTTACCCGTTGCCTCCAGAAACGGGAGAGTGCGATCAATATTTTCAGTCCGTAATCAACCAGGTAATCCCTGTCTCCTGTATGCCTTATATAGTTAAATATGGCGTATGCAATAGCCCCGTTCCTGTGGATCTCTTCAAATGTTATCTCCCATTCATTATGGCATTCTTCTCCGTTCATGGTTACCATAGGGAACAGGGCCGCACCACCGGTGAATCCCAGCTTTTCAGCATTTTCTATGGCTTTGTCGAGCTGCTTATACCTGTAAAGCAACAGGTTCCTGGCAACTTCCTGAGGGGCCGTACACATGTAAAAGGGAAGGCAATAGGCTTCGGTATCCCAGTATGTGCTGCCTCCGTACTTCTCCCCTGTAAAGCCTTTCGGACCTATGTTCAGGCGCTCATCTTCACCGGTATATGTCTGGTCGAGCTGGAAAATATTAAACCTGATCCCCTGCTGTGCTGCCACATCCCCGTTGATAACAATATCGGAGTTTTCCCATTTGCTGGTCCATGCAGCCGATTGTTCCTTGAGCATCCTGTCGAATCCCTTTTCGGTAATTCTGCCGAGAAAATGAATGGTATCATTCAGCAATGCTTCTTTTTCATGATCGAAGGATGAAAGGATAGCTGCGTATTTATAAACAGTCAGTTCCTCTCCTTTCCCGACTTCTTTGTTCCAATGAAGTGCCAGGTATTTTTTACTCTCAGCCAGTTCAGCTTCCTCAACAAGCTTTTCACCATTCAGTTCCAGGTGAACATCCATCCCGGTGGAAACATAAAAATCAAGCTTTTTTGTTTTTGCTGACAAACAGGCCATGTTTCCATTACGTATACGGGAAACCTCATCCCAGAATTTCTCATCAAAATTGGCCTCCTCATTCTTAATATCGGCATCAATATAAGCAGTAATATGAATGTCTCCTGCCTGTCGGAGGGGCCTTATCCTGTAACGGATAGCTCCGGCTTCCTTGTCTACAATGCTGATGAACCTGATCACATCCACCTGGTAAACATTACCGTCAGCCATTTCCACCTTGAATTCCCTTGAGAGGTAGCCTTCCTTCATGTCAAGGACGCGTCTGAAAGACAGAATCTTACAGCTTGCCAGGTCGAGTGCCTGACCATTCAGCTGCAGGCGGATGCCGATCCAGTCCGGGGCATTCACCACCTTGGCAAAATATTCAGGATAGCCAATCTTCCACCAGCCGACCTTTGTTTTATCAGGATAGTAAACCCCACCGATATAACTACCTCGCAGGCTGTCGCCGCTGTATTGCTCCTCAAAATTGCCTCTCTGTCCCATTTTCCCGTTCCCGATACTGAACAGGCTCTCGGAAATACGATTTAAAGCGGGATCAAACCTGTCCTCAATAATCTTCCAGGGATCCAGTTTCAAATACCTGATCATTGTGTAATTGTTTTATAATTCTCAAGTCCCGTCATTGCTTTTGGGTCTCCTTCTTTTCATCCGCATCATGCACAAACAGTATCATTATGGAAGCCAGGATCATGGAGCCCCCTCCAAGTATAAGGGTATACACCGCCTCGCCCCCGAACAGATTCTTTGCAAAAAAGCCGAGGAGACTAGCGGCAAGGATCTGAGGAATGACGATAAAAAAGTTAAAAATGCCCATATAGGTTCCCATCTTTTTCGATGGTAGTGAGCCTGTCAGGATGGCGTAGGGCATGGACAGTATGCTTGCCCAGGCAAGTCCGACACCCAGCATTGACAGTATAAGCAAATATTTGGTATGAAAGAAATATATCGAAATAAGTCCCAGTCCCCCTGCTATCAGAGAGATCATATGAGTGATACGCCTGTTTGTCAGGCGTGCCAGTACCGGCAGCAGGAAGGCTACCAGGGCGGCAAAACCGTTATAAACGGCAAACATAACTCCCACCCAGTTGGCTCCCTCATTATACAGGGCAGAAGTGGTATCGCTGGTCCCGAAAACATGGCTTGTTACAGCCGATGTAGTATAGATCCACATAGCAAAAAGGGCAAACCAAGAGAAGAATTGTACCACTGCAAGCTGGGCCATGGTCCTTGGCATCCGAAGCAGGTCATTCATGACAACTACCATCCCGCTTTCCTTGCGGCCCGATCCGATCATGGCTCCCACCAGTAGCAGGAGCAGGCCAAATGCAGCAGAACCTATGGAAAGAATGTATAACTCTCTCTCCCATTCCTGCCAGTAGATTACAGTGCTTAGTAAGAGTCCCCCCAGTACCCACCATATCGCCGGGCGGTAGAACCGTACGGGTGGCAGTATCTCTGATATGCTTCCCTCATCGGCCTGCGATGCTTCATTAGTACTTTCATTAGCATGGAAAGCTTCAAGCTGTTCAGGACTGTATTCCCTGGTTCTGAATACGGTCCATAACACCGCCCCGAAAAACACTGCCCCGCCGATGTAAAATGAAAGTTTCACAGACATTGGTATCATTCCTTCCGGTGCTGTATTGGGTACATGTAACCATGTGGTCAGGATATAGGGAAGAGCCGATGCGATAACGGCACCCGTTCCGATAAAGAAACTCTGCATGGCAAAACCTCGGGTCCTCTGGTCCGGAGACAGCATGTCTCCCACAAAAGCCCTGAAGGGTTCCATAGAGATGTTTATGGAGGCATCCATGATCCAGAGCATTCCTGCAGCCACCCATAAGACAGGAGAATTGGGCATGACCAGCAATGCAAGAGAAGCCAGTATGGCCCCTGTCAGAAAATACGGCCGCCTTCTTCCAAGCCGGTTCCAGGTATTATCACTCATATGGCCGATTATCGGCTGAACGATCAGTCCGGTTACCGGCGCGGCTATCCAGAGTATTGGAATATTATCGATACTGGCTCCCAGGGTTTCAAATATCCTACTGACATTGGCATTCTGCAGGGCAAAACCGAATTGTATGCCCAGGAACCCAAAACTCATATTCCAAATCTGCCAGAAACTCAGCCTGGGTTTCTTTGATAATAACTGCATGTTGCTCATTTGATTTTAGTGCGAGATGAGACAATGGTGTATTATCAAATTTACTCAGAAATGTATCATATCAAATAACTCCAAACCACTAATAACCATGCGGATTATATAATTTTTCCATCATATCGGGCTGTAAATCCCGTCTCAAACGTTTGCAGGGAAAATCCCCTTATTTAATAGGGAAGTATGGAATATTTTATCCTGGCTATGCATTTTATAAAATACTGCTGATCCTGTTGCCTGTGAATCTTAAAGTTCAACTAATCACCGTGGATTTGTGGACGAAGCAATGATCGAAGATTTCAGCATCATATGCATCAGATAAATGATAATAAGTATATGAGGAATGGCCCGGCCTGAAGGCCGTTAAGCGCTTGCTATTCAGTTTCAATGAAATTGATATCCATGCTCAGAATGGTTGCATAATACTCCCCCCGTTCAAGGATGTCATCATCTCCTTCTTCATAGTACCAGTTTACCACCACTTTCCTGTTACCGGAGATCAGTTCACTCAGTTCCCTCAGGATCTGCATGACATATTTGGCTGAGCCGGAGTTGAAATATTCCAGCTCAATATCAATAGTAGTAGTATCTTTCGGTGAGGAACAATATGCAACGACCCAGTCAAGCACCTCTTCAAAGAACTTGGAAGCATCTTCGGGAATGGACCGGCCTCCCAGTTTGATCTTGCCTTCAGGATCCAGCCGGACATCAGGCGTTTTTTTTGTTCCTTCTATGGTTACTAACTCCATGCCGGTGATTCAGTTCAAATTTGTCGTAATATTATTCAATATTAATAAAAAAAAACAAAATATGTTAATTAATATAGCAGACGTGCAACAGGTGAAATGTCCTGTCCGGCAAAATCCCCTGCCAGGTACTTATAATAAGCAGTTATAGCAATCATAGCAGCATTATCAGTTGTATACCCAATATCAGGAATAAATACCTTCCAGCTATTCTTTTCTGCCAGTGCATGTATCCCCCTGCGCAGGGCTGAATTTGCCGATACCCCTCCGGCCAGGGCAATTTGGTTTATTCCTGTCACACCGGCTGCAAGATTTAACTTCTCCAGCAGGATATCGACTATTGTTTTCTGAACGGATGCCGAAAGATCTGCCTTGTTTTTTGAAATAAAATTCTCATCCTCCTGTAAACGGTCACGAACAAAATAAAGGAAAGAAGTTTTAAGCCCGCTGTAAGAAAAATCAAATCCCTTTACCACAGGTTTGGCAAAGCTGAACCTGTCAGCATCACCCCTCTCAGCAAGGCGATCGATCAGGGGGCCCCCGGGATAAGGGAGTCCCAAAATCTTGGCCGATTTATCAAAGGCCTCACCTGCCGCATCGTCTATGGTCTTGCCTATCACTTCCATTTCAAGGTGATCCCTTACGATCACCAGTTCAGTATGTCCGCCCGAAACCAGCAGGCAAAGGAAGGGGAAAGACGGTTCCTCAAGAGGCATTCCTTCCTGTAGTATGAAGTGAACCAGCATATGTGCCTGCAGGTGGTTAACTTCTATCAGTGGCCGGTCCAGTGACAGGGCCATACCTTTGGCAAAGGAAGTTCCGACCAGCAGTGACCCCAGCAATCCGGGTCCCCGGGTAAAGGCCACGGCTGAAACCTGTTTTTTATCTACTCCTGCATCCTTAAGTGCCTGATTCACAACGGGTACAATATTCTGCTGGTGGGCTCTTGATGCCAGTTCCGGGACCACCCCTCCATACTTCTTATGAACCTCCTGATCGGCAATAACGCTCGAAAGGATGTACCTGTCATGAAGGACTGCGGCTGCCGTATCATCGCAGGAAGATTCTATGCCCAGTATGTATACACTCACTATAATTGATAGATTATGAGGCGGTTTTAACTTTTTTTCTTTCTTTTGCGTTATATAGTATATAGCTACAAAGATTAAAAAAATAGTTAAAATAGCCATCGTCATTGGACTGGCCCTCTTCTCTGTCCCTGCAATCTCTTTCATCCTCCTGCAGAACAAGAAAATCCAGACCTACCTGGCAGCTGAGATCGCAAAACAGGTCTCCGAGAACCTCCGGGCTGATTTTAGTATTGAATCGGTTGACATGATACTGTTTAACCGTGTGGTCCTTAATAAAGTCCTGATGAAGGACCAGTATCAGGATACCCTGCTGTATTCACCCCGCATGGTAGCCACCCTGAAGAAATTCAATTATCCCGGCAAAATCATGGAGCTCAGCAAACTCAGGCTGCATGAACCAACAATCAGGTTTGCAGTGGATACAACTAACACTGTTAATATTGAATTCCTGGTGGAAAGTATCCGGAGCCTTGCCGATTCATCGAAGAAATCATGGACGGTCAATGTAACTAATATTGAGATGTCCGGTTCAAGGTTCCTTTTCATAGACTACAACAGTAATACCATCCCGGAGCATGGATTGAATTTCTCTGACATACTACTTACCGGTCTCGATGCTGATATCCGCAGGTTTCAGAAAACGGGCGATACTATAAGTTTCTACCTTAACAAGCTAAGCTTTACTGATCAGAGCGGGTTTTACATGAGGGATATGACCGGTGAGGTTTCACTCAGTCCGCGTTTCATGCAGTTGAGGGAAACCGTTTTTGAAGGACCCGGTACCAGGATCGACGCAGAGATCCTGCGTTTTGATTTTAACAGCTACCAGGAATTCGCAAAGGGAGAATACGGTCACAAAGTAGGAATGGATTTCCTGATCACAGATGCCGATGTGAGTTTCAGTGATCTCTCTTATATTATCCCACAGTTTCAGGATTGGAAAGAGAGCTTCCGGCTGTCAGGACAGATTAGGGGTAAGGTAGACAACCTCAAAGGACGCAACCTGTCCCTCAGGTATAATTCCTATGCTGCATTTACCGGAGATTTTGATATGATAGGCCTGCCCGATTTCAGGGAGACCTTCATGTTCTTCGATATACAAAGTCTGGATCTTGATATCAACAATCTTGATTCCCTTGAAATACCCGGAAAATCAGGTGAAAAGATCACAATCTCCGAGACCCTCAGCCAGCTGGGTGCCATCAGCTATACCGGTAATTTTACCGGCTTTATTGATGATTTTGTCAGTTACGGACGGTTCAATACGGATCTTGGAAGAATAGCATCTGACATTTCCATCAAGCCTGACACATCTGAAATTATTCGTTTTAACGGGGAAGTTGAAACCGAGGGATTCGATCTGGGCAGCCTGCTTCCCCTAAAAGAACTTGTGGGCCAGTTGAGTATGCAGGCCATTGCCAATGGGTTCTTTACACGTGATGGAGAGATTTATGCCAATATGGACGGAAGCATATCTTCCCTGCATTTCAATGATTACGATTATCAGAATATTAACCTGTCAGGGGAACTCTCCAAAAATACCTTTGATGGGTCTTTCAATGTAGAGGACCCCAATCTGCGCATGCAGTTTTTCGGAAGAATTGATTTTTCCGATTCCGTACCGGAATTCAATTTTACCACGGAAATAGACAGGGCCAGGTTGTACCCCCTGAATATTTCCTATACTGACCCGGATTACACCCTGTCCTGCCTGGTTGAGGCAAATTTCAGGGGAAGGAACCTGGATGAGTACGATGGGAAAATAACCCTGCTGAATTCCCTTTACCAGAAATCTGACAAGCAGATACAGATCTATGATTTCGTCCTGGAATCCCTTCATTCAGGTGATACAAACAAATTGTTGCTTTCATCCAATCTTATTGATGCTGAAATATCCGGATTCTACAATTTTGTTGATATATTCTCCTCAGCCACCTCTGTTCTGAGCCATCATTTCCCTGAGTACAGCTGCGAATGGAACATTCCCCCTGCTCCGGACAATCCGGATGACAACCACTTTACCTATTGGGTCCATTTTAAGAATACCTATCCTATTACGGATTTCTTTGTTCCGGATCTGGAAATCGCCCAAAATTCCCTTATCAGCGGAATCTTTGCTCCGGCTAAGTACCTTCTTGAGATGGAAGGTGAATTCCCGTTCCTGAGATTTAAGGACAATACCTGGGAAGACCTTGAGCTTGCCCTCAAATCGAATGATTCTCTGATGACCCTTAACGCTGAGAGTTCAGTATATCACAACGGAACCTTGTTTAACACCCAGGGGATCCATTTTGATGCTGTTGCCATGAATGACAGCATGGAGTTTGCCCTGAATTGGTTGAATGAATCATTCAAAATAAATACCGGAAACGTTTCGGGGTACACTAAATTCATCTCAAGTTACGAGGCTGAGAAAACGGGCTTTCTGATATCACTGAATTCGAGTAATGTTACAATTAATGATACCACATGGCACATTCATCCGGGAACGATAAGGATTGACAGTTCATTTATTGAAATTACCGGCATCCAGTTTCAACACGACCAGCAATACCTTCTATTAGACGGAATAATTTCTGAAAGGCCGGAAGATAAACTTCTTGTACGTTTTCAACAGTTTGACCTGAATCATCTGAACCAGTTAAGTATGCAGAATAACATCATGCTGGCCGGTATCATGGAAGGTACGGGCAATATATCAAATCTGTACACCAATCCCCTCTTCCTGTCTGATATTACTATCAGTGATCTTAGCATCAATGAGGAACTGCTGGGCCAAACAAGCCTGGCTGCCACCTGGATTAATTCTGAAAAGAAAATTCACATAGACCTGGCATCCCTGCGTGGCAGGTTAAAAACCATAGGAATAACCGGGGATTATTATCCGGGAAGCAGGGAGGTGGATTTCAGCATTGAGCTTGACAAGCTGCGCATGAATGTTTTCAAACCCTACCTTGAAAAATGGGTCAGCGATGTCAACGGGATAGCCAGCGGCAGTCTTTCCCTTAAGGGTTACCTTCACCAGCCTGAATTCAATGGTGAAATCGATCTGCAGAAATCTTCTTTCAGGATAGATTACCTGCAGACTGTTTACAGTTTCAGTGATAAGGTACAGATCATTGATAACCAGCTTGGCTTTTCCAATATTAGGATATTCGATGAACAGGGTAATCTTGCCCTGCTTAACGGTACAATTAATAATACTTATCTGAGGGACTTTATAATTAACCTGCAGATCGAGGCCCAGAACTTTTACTTCCTGAATACCCGTGAGAAGGATAACAGCATTTTTTACGGGACCGCTATTGCATCAGGACATATAAATATTAACGGTCCCGCTGACGATCTCAGGCTTAATATTACAGCCACAACCGAACGGAACACACAGCTTTTTATTCCGCTGTACAAGGAAGGTGATATTTCTGAAAACAATTTCATCACCTTCGACAATAGCAGTCAGCTTGTGGCAGAAACCAACAGAAGTGACAAATACGAGGTGCGACTCAGTGGTGTGAATATGATATTTGACCTGGAAGTGACACCGGATGCCGAGGTCCAGATCATCTTTGATCCACAGGTAGGGGACATCCTGACAGGGAACGGGAGGGGGTCTGTGTCACTCGAAATAAACGATCGCGGGGATTTTGAGATGTTCGGTGACTATACTTTTACTGGGGGGGATTACCTGTTCACCCTGCAGAACATTATAAACAAAAAATTAAAGATACAACAGGGAGGCACGATCAGCTGGAACGGGGATCCGATGAATGCAATAATTGATATGCAAGCCATTTATTCTACCAAGGCCTCACCCTATGTCCTGGTACCCAGCGGCCCGGAATACCTGAAAAAAAGACTCCCGGTGGATTGCCACCTGATCATGACTGGCAACCTGATGAACCCTAACATCAGGTTTAACCTCGAACTGCCGACAGCCGAGGAAGAGACCAGGAATTATGTGCGAAATGCCATTAACACAGATGAAGAACTGACCAAACAATTTCTTTCGCTGCTGGTTATGAACAATTTTTCATCAGCCCAGTCAGGAACTGCTTCTGCTATAACGGGTAGCAGTGCCGGCATGGCAGGCGTAACTACCAGTGAGCTCCTTTCAAACCAGCTCAGTAACTGGTTATCGCAGATCAGTTCCGATTTTGACATAGGTGTTAATTACAGGCCCGGTGACGAAATTTCTACCGACCAGGTTGAAGTGGCCCTCTCGACCCAGATACTCGATGACCGGGTAACCATACACACCAATGTGGATGTATCCGGCGCAGGTGAACAGGGTACTTCAACAAGCGCCAATACCTCTAATATTGCCGGGGAATTTGATGTGGATGTAAAGCTGACCGATGACGGCAAACTGAGGGTTAAGGCTTTCAACCATTCCAATGATGATCAGCTCTACAAAACCTCTCCCTACACCCAGGGAGTCGGGCTTGTATACGGGGAAGATTTCAACAGTTTCAGGGAACTTCGCAGGCGATATTTTGGCAGGAGAAAGGCGAAAGAGGAGAAATAATATTTTTTATATTTGCACATTGAAGCTGCTCGCAGGATTAAAAATGATTAATAAAAGACGGATGGTATGTTTGTATTGATGGTCGTTATTTTTGTATTGGGGTATACTGCAATTGCCCTGGAGCATCCCCTTAAAGTGGATAAAGCAGCTTCTGCCCTGCTCACGGGGGTTCTCTTATGGATCATCTATGTTCTGGGGGCAGAATCCATACTCCCGAACAGTCCGTATTTTGCCGAATACCTGCACCTTCATCCCGGCGGGGATTATATTGATTTTATTACACATTCGGAGATCTATCATCACCTGGCTGAAATGTCGACCATACTGTTCTTCCTGTTAGGTGCCATGACCATTGTAGAGATGGTAGATACTCATGAAGGCTTCAAGATCATAACTGACAGGATCAAGACAACAAACAAGATCAAGCTCTTGTGGATAATGAGCCTCCTGACTTTTTTCATGTCAGCTGCTCTTGATAACCTGACCACAACCATTGTACTGGTTGCCCTGCTACGTAAACTGATAGATAAACAGAGCGACCGCTGGTTCATGGCCAGCATAGTGGTACTTGCGGCCAATGCCGGGGGCGCCTGGTCCCCGATCGGCGATGTAACCACAATCATGTTGTGGATAGGCGGACAGATAACCGCCCTGAATATCATCCTGGAGTTGTTCATTCCAAGTTTAACCACCCTGATCGTCCCCCTGCTTATTATTACCTTTTTCTATCCCAAGGGTACTGTGGAACGTCCTGCACTTCATCCAAAACAAGAAATCCAAAATGAGACAATCAGTGAATTTGAAAGAAGGCTGATGCTTATAATGGGAGTTGGCGGACTCCTTTTCGTACCTGTTTTCAAGACCCTGACCCACCTTCCTCCATACCTGGGGATGTTATTCAGCCTAAGCGTTATATGGATCACCACTGAAATTCTGCATCGCAGACGGGCCAAGGGACTGCGCGGACAACTGGTCGTATCCAGGGTGCTGAAAAAAGTCGACACACCTACCGTACTTTTCTTCCTGGGCATACTGACAGCTGTAGCTGCCCTGCAGTCTGCAGGACACCTGTCCATACTGGCAAAAACCCTTGACAACATCAACCTGGCCGATCTGCACAAAGTATATTTCATAGACCTTTCTATCGGCATCCTGTCTGCCATTGTTGACAATGTCCCCCTGGTTGCAGGGGCAATGGGCATGTATGATATAGCCGCAGAAGGCGCCACCGGCTACCTGTCATATTTCACAGTTGACGGACATTTCTGGGAGTTCCTGGCATATACAGCCGGGACAGGCGGAAGCATACTGATCATAGGGTCGGCCGCCGGGGTAGCAGCTATGGGTATGGAAAAAATTGATTTCATCTGGTACCTGAAGAAGATCAGCCTGCTGGCACTTGCAGGTTATTTTGCCGGCGCTGTCGTCACTTTTCTATTGTTCAGCCATTAATTGCTTACATTCCCCTTTTGTTAAAAAACAGGATATAATATTCTGATATATATC
>CAZILN010000321.1:0-26570 GCA_964540005.1 uncultured Bacteroidaceae bacterium
ATCGATCTTGTTACTAAAATGTTTGTAGAAGGTTGCCTTGCTGACTTGTGCTTCCTGGCAAATCTCCTCTATGGTCACCCGTTTAATACCATGCTTCCAGAAAAGCTTTCGGCCTGTCCTGATGATCTGGTTAAATTTCTCATTGTCAGTTGTATCCATAGCTTAATTTCAAACGATTTAATAATCATTAAACGAATACGGTACAAATATACAAAAAACGTTTATTCTTGTCAATATGTTTTACAACCTGTTTTTTTATTCATTTCATTTTAATTAACTTGGTTCATTACATTGATGTGAATTAATGTGAGATCACGGAAAGGAAATTAATAGTAAATGATAGCTGTAATTTATCAGCACATCCTTTACACTATATTAATACACATGAAAAAAAGAAAACAGTTGCGAAGTGCCGAGTGGTTTGGCAAGGATGATAAAATGGGTTTTGTACACCGGAGCTGGCTGCGAAACCAGGGGCATCCCGATCATATGTTCCGCAACCGTCCCGTAATCGGGATATGTAATACCTGGTCGGACCTGACACCCTGTAACGCACATCTGAGGGAGTTCGCTGAAATAGTGAAACGCGGTGTATATGAAGCCGGGGGATTTCCACTGGAGTTCCCGGTCATGTCACTGGGTGAAACAATTATGAAACCAACTACCATGCTGCACCGAAACCTTGTCAGTATGGATGTTGAGGAATCAATCAGGGCAAATCCCCTGGATGGGGTTGTGCTCCTGGCAGGCTGTGATAAAACCACAGCTTCAGTCATAATGGGGGCGGCCAGTGTCGGTTTGCCAACTCTCATGGTGCCCGGCGGTCCGATGCTCAACGGCAAATGGAGGGGAAAGGATATTGGATCAGGTACCGCGACCTGGCAGTTATCTGAAGGAATGAAGGCCGGGAAAATAAGCAGGGAGGACCTTGTTGAAGCCGAGAGCTGCATGTCAAGGAGTGCAGGCCATTGCATGACCATGGGCACCGCTTCGTCCCTGGACTGCATGGTTGAGACTATGGGACTGACCCTCCCGGGTGCAGCAAGCATACCTGCTGTTGATTCGCGTAAAAAGGTAATGGCCCATCTTTCTGGGAACAGGATAGTAGAAATGGCCAGGGAGGATCTCAGGATATCTGACATACTTACCCGGGAATCATTCGAAAATGCCATAAAGGTAAATTCCGCCATAGGGGGATCCACTAATATTATGATCCATATGCAGGCGATTGCCGGCCGGCTGGGTATTGAGCTGGAACTGGAAGATTTTGACCGCCTGGGCAGTGAGTTGCCCATGCTGGTAAATCTAATGCCTTCGGGTAAGTACTTAATGGAGGATTTTTATTATGCCGGCGGACTCCAGGTAGTCCTGGATGAATTAAGAGAGGAACTGCATACTGATGCGCTGACGGTAAATGGTAAATCACTTGGTGAAAACTGTAAAGATGCTCCATGCTATAACAGGGAGGTTATTGCAACAAGAGAAAACCCTTTCCGGGAGAAGGCCGGGATAGCCGTATTGAAGGGAAATCTCTGCGAGAAGGGTGCTGTGATCAAGCCATCTGCCGCAACCGCATCCCTGATGCAGCACAGGGGCAGGGCGGTGGTTTTTGAGACCATAGAGGACTATCACTCACGCATCGATGATCCGGATCTCGACATAGATGAATCCTGTGTTATGGTATTGAAAAATGTCGGACCGGTAGGTTATCCGGGTATGCCGGAGGTTGGAAATATGGAATTGCCCGAAAAGCTTATAAGAAAGGGTGTGCAGGATATGGTCAGGATCTCGGATGGCAGAATGAGCGGTACGGCATATGGAACCGTTGTACTTCATATCTCACCTGAATCTTCTGTGGGCGGGACCCTCGCCCTGGTGGAGGACGGAGATATGATAGAACTGGATGTTGCGGGCAGGAGGCTCATCCTGGATGTGCCTGAGAGTGAACTGGACCGCAGAAGGGCCCGGTGGAAAGCTCCTGCACCGGGCACGGACCGAGGATATGTTCATATGTATATCAATCATGTTGAGCAGGCAGACCAGGGTTGTGATTTTGATTTTCTGAAGGGATCATCCGGGGATTCGGTGTTGCGGGACTGCCATTGATCCACCTTATACAGCATTTTCATATGCATATCTAACATTTTCATATGTATATAATTATTCTCATCCTGCTCTGTATTGTATTCATCGTTGTATCAACCACGAGGTTTAAGCTTCATCCCTTCCTTGCACTGATTGCTGCGGCCCTGTTTTTCGGATTGTTCTCCGGCATGCCCCTCGAAAGCATCGTCCAATCCATTAATGAGGGGTTTGGAGGGACCATCGGGAACATCGGGATCATTATACTGGTCGGGATCATTATCGGGACTTTCCTGGAAAATTCGGGGGGAGCCTATGCAATGGCGGATGTAGTGCTGAGGCTTGTCGGACAAAAGCGTATCCATTCAGCCATGGCGATAATCGGTTATATCATATCAATACCTGTATTTGCAGACAGCGGATTTATAATTCTGACCCCCCTGAATAAAGCACTTACTAAAAAGGCAGGCCTGTCACTGGCCGGCACTGCCATTGCCCTGGCGCTGGGTTTAACGGCAACCCATACCATGGTGCCGCCGACACCCGGACCCATAGCTGCAGCAGGGATCCTGCAGGCAGATGTCGGCCTGGTGATTTTGCTGGGATTGGCCGTTAGTATCCCGGCACTGGTCATAACCATCTATATTGCCAGGAAGATGGCCTCAAGAGTTGACATTGATCCAAACCCTGATCTTTCCGAAGAGCAGGTTTCAACGATAACAAAAGAAGCGCCCTCTGCCATCAAATCTTTTCTGCCTATCCTCATCCCACTGATCCTGATTGTACTGAAATCAGTCGCTGATTTTCCAACGGAACCCTTTGGATCCGGACAGTTCAAAATAATTATAAGTTTCATAGGAAACCCGGTCATTGCCTTATTACTCGGGATGTTGCTGGCCTTTACCCTGCCAAAGAAACTGGATAAAAAGATGTTGTCGGCAACAGGATGGGTAGGTACAGCCCTTAAAAATGCAGCTATAATAATTCTGATTACTGGGGCAGGGGGGGCTTTCGGGAAGGTTCTCCAGCATTCTGATCTGGGTCCCTTACTGGAGGAATCCATTAAAGGGTCCGGCCTGGGACTCTGGCTGCCTTTCCTGGTTGCTGCCGCCCTGAAATCGGCACAGGGTTCCGGTACCGTGGCCATCATTACCACGGCATCTATAATGTTTCCGTTGCTGGATTATATCGGCCTTGACAGCGAGCTCTCAAGGGCATTGGTTGTTGTGGCTATCGGGGCTGGCGCCAACGTGACTTCACATGCCAATGACAGTTTTTTCTGGGTAGTAACACAAATGAGTAACATGAAGGTACATCATGGTTATAAGCTATTAAGCGGAGGTATGGTCATCCTCGGATTTCTGTCCATGATCTTCATCTCTGTCATCAACATATTCGTATAACCATCAAGATTTATAAATTTGGCCTGTGAAAATCTACAAAACAACAAAAGGCATACTGGTTGAGAAGGATGCTTCTTTCTACCTGCTGAAATTCCGATGGGATGAATTTATAAACAGGGATGATCTGTACTCCTATGCCGCGGACCGGGTCAGCCGGACCAGCCCTGTCACCAACGGGGAGGATATTCTTAAGAACGAGCTGCTGCCTCCAATTGGCAGACAGGAGATCTGGGCGGCCGGCGTCACCTATCTGAGAAGCAGGGAAGCACGCATGGAGGAAGCACAGGATGCCGGCGGCGGTGATTTCTATGACAGGGTATACCATGCCGAAAGGCCCGAGATATTCTTTAAATCAAATCCTATGCGAGCTGTAGGTTCAGGTGATAATATAAGGATCAGGAAGGATTCCACCTGGAATGTACCTGAGCCTGAACTGACCCTCCTGGTAAGCTCGAATGCAAAAATTATCGGATATACAGCAGGTAATGATATGAGTTCCCGGGACATTGAAGGTGAAAATCCTTTATACCTGCCCCAGGCCAAGACCTATGACGGATCGGCAGCTGTTGGTCCGGGCATCTTTGTCCCCGAAAAAAGCTTACCCTCTGATTCAGAGATCAGAATAGAGATCATACGGACAGATCAGAGGATCTTCTCAGGCGAAATACCTGTAAGTCAAATGAAGAGAAAGCATACGGAACTGGTGGAGTATTTATTCCGGGAGACCAGTTTCCCTTACGGATGTTTGCTGATGACAGGCACCGGTATTGTCCCGCCCGATGATTTCACACTCTGCAAAGGCGATGAGATAAGGATTACCATCGATCATATCGGGACGCTTGTAAATTACGTTGGTTAAGAAATGATTATAGAAAGATATAAGTAGTAATTAAATCTTAAAAGAATGAAGCTAAGCGGATTGAATATACTGGGTTCCCGTAGTTCAGGCAGGGGACAAACAACCTTCAGGGCCCTGAATCCTGCAACAGGCAGGGAACTGGATACCGGGTTCATTGAAGCAACTGCCGGGGAGATTGATGAAGCAGTCAATTTGGCCACCGGGGCATTTGATGCATTCAGGGAAAGATCGTACATGGAAAGGGCATCCTTGCTCGAGGCCGTTGCTGAAGAAATTCTGGAAACCGGGGATGCACTCATTGAGCGGTGTATGAAGGAAACGGCATTACCGGAGGCCCGTCTTACAGGTGAAAGGATGCGTACGGTCAACCAGCTGAAATTATTTGCTTCAGTGCTTGAACAGGGTACCTGGCTGGATGCCAGGATAGACACAGCTAATCCCGACAGGCAGCCGGCACCCAAGCCCGATATTCGACAAATGCAGATGGCCCTGGGACCTGTTGGTATTTTCGGGGCGAGCAATTTTCCCCTTGCATTTTCTGTGGCAGGAGGTGATACCGTTTCCGCCCTGGCTGCAGGCTGTCCGGTTATCGTTAAGGCACATCCCCTGCATCCCGGCACTTCTGAAATAGTAGCATTAGCCATCATTCGTGCCATACAGAAGTGTGATATGCCGGATGGAATATTTTCAATGATACATGGAGCATCCAATGAAGTAGGTATGGCCCTGGTAAAGCATCCGGGGATCACAGCCATAGGATTTACAGGATCATTCAGGGGAGGGAAGGCTATTTTTGATGCGGCTGCAGCCAGGGATATTCCGATCCCCGTATTTGCCGAGATGGGGAGTGTGAATCCGGTTTTTATATTGCCGGGAGCCTTAAAGGAAAGGGGGGTAAGTATTGCCCGGGGTATGCTGCAGTCCTATACCATGGGAACAGGACAGTTCTGTACTAATCCGGGATTGATCATTTCAAATACATCTGAAGATGCAGATAAGTTTACAAGGAAGCTGGGGGAATTATCCGGCGAATCTGCTTCAGGCACTATGCTGTCAGAGGGAATTAAATCAAACTTTATGGAGGGCGTAGACAGGCTGAACAGTTATGAAGGAGTAAGCCAGGTTGCCTCCGGGAAAGATACCCAGGAAGGGAACAGGGCGCAGGCCAAAGTATTTAAGACTACCGGTGAGGTATTTATAAAGAACCCGGGACTGGCAGATGAGGTCTTCGGTCCGTCTACTACCACTGTGAGTACTTCAGACAAGCAGGAAATGATCAGCATAGCAAGGAAAATGAATGGTCACCTGACCGCCACCATTCATGGCAGCGAACAGGACCTGGAGGAGTACCATGAGCTGGTCAGCGTACTGGAGAAAAAGGTAGGAAGGTTGATCTTTAACGGTTATCCAACCGGTGTGGAAGTATGTCATTCCATGGTCCATGGCGGTCCCTTCCCGGCAACGACAGCATCCCAGTCGACTTCAGTAGGGACAGCAGCCATCAGAAGATTCTCAAGGCCTGTATGTTACCAGGATTTTCCACAAGCAGCACTTCCGGATGTTCTTAAGGATAAAAATCCGCTGGGAATCTGGCGAATGGTAAACGGGGAGATGAGCCGCGATCCTGTCCCGGGGAGATGAGCCGCGATCCTGTTATTCCCTGATGAGCCTGAAAGATCTCTGTTCTTTGCTGTTTCTTACCTGCAGTATGTATATACCTGACGGAACCTCCGACAGGCCTATGGTGATCTCCTCTCCGGATTCCCTCACGGCAAATTCATCAGTCATTATGGTCCGGCCGGTCAGATCAAACAATGCAATTTCAAATCTGTCAGCAGATATCCCGATTTGTCCCGTCCACCTTACCCGGATAAAGTCTCCTGCAGGATTCGGGTAAACTGCAAGTACGGAATATTCATTATCTGCTATATGGACCGTTGATTTAATGTTGTTGTACCCGGGGGTATATTCATTCATTTTTTCCCAGTTTGAGTCCCCATCGGGGTATCTGCCATAGGACAGGTTCCGGGTCTGATCCGGGAACCTTACGGTATCAATCCAGTGAAATACAGAACCCAGGTAAGTAGAAAGGCCGATTTCTTCTCCTCCTGCATTCAGTCTGAATCCCAGGTGAAGAGGTCCCTTCTGGGGATTTCCGTCAGCAAAAAGTACGATAAATCCCCCGGCCTGCATGGTAGTGTTTTCCGGAGAATAATAGGGCATCTGCCATTTTAGCGGGTCCTTCAGGTCATCAGTAAGGAAGTGTCCGGCAATATTTACATCCTCCGGTCCCATATTGATAATTTCGATCCAGTCCACTGTATCGCCGTACTCATCCGTAAAAGCATCCAGGTTGCTGGCCATGAATTCATTGATCCTCAGAGAAGGTAATTCTTCCCTGGCTTCATATATAGCCCTGATATTCATTCCTTGCTCCAATTCAAAATACAGGTTTGATTCTTCATAATATACCGTTTCACCTGTTTGATAATAGATCCCTGACAATTCCAGGTCAAAGCTGATATCAGAGCTGGTACCGCTGGATTGATGAACTTCCACGGCAATGGTATTCTTACCGGCCGGCAATTCAACCGGATCAGTAATATAATCTAAATATGCGTTTTCAGCATCGCCCCCGACATAGTTAATTGACGGGGTTTCAAACGCCACGGGTCCCTCAGGCATATTGACACGCAGCACTTCCTCCCCGTTAATATATACCACAGCCCCGTCATCCAGCATCATTCTGATCCTGAAATTATCATACTGAACCGGTTCATCAATCACGAAGCTTTTTCTGAAATAGCTGGAAATGTATTTATTATCCGGGTCCGGACCAAAGTCCAGGAGGGTTGCTTCCGATCCGTCGCCATAACCTAATTCACCCATCCCGCTATCCCACGTGGAATCATTAAAATCCGGCTGGCACCAGTCTTCCCCCGGGAACCACCCCTCATCCCAGTAATACCATACAGATTGCCGGGGTAATACTTGCTCTTCACCTGATTCCACAGTTGTGACCTCCCAATTCAGGAATTTATACCCGGGTCCGGGGTAAGATCTTATATTAACCGGGTACCCCGAGAAAAACCCGCCGTCCATTCCTGTTTCCGGGACAACAAAATCATTGACAATGATAGTTCCTGCAGTATCAGGAGCCAGAACAAAAGGCAAAACGGTACCCAGGTCGAAAAAGCGCCTCATGTTCTCCCTGACATATGCAGGACGCTGGCGTGCGAATTCTCTTATTTCTTCTACACTTCCTTCCCATCCTTCAAGGCTCCAGGGGGACTGCCATCTTTCTATATGGGCGGGCATGATGTGTGCAATCCTGGAATACAGCGAGTCTATTACCCCGATCACGTTCTGCGGCTGCAGGGTTGTATTCAGGCGCATGATATACCGGGTGATGAATTTATCCCTGTACTCCTGGTTTTCAATTAATTTCCTGGGAAGGAAGGTTGCCCATTCCGGATTGGGCCAGTCCGGGCCCTCTTCGAGTGTTACAAATGAAAACATGTCAATGGAGGGGTCAAATTCGTACAAACCCATGGTGAAATCCGTATCATAAAGCACCCAGCGCCATTTCCCGCCTTCTGCCCTGTGCCTCCAGTATTTCTGGTTGTTACCCGGCCAGTCCCGGTTTGCAAAGAACATTTCCGTGATCATATAATCGATGTAGGCATCAATATCGATCTGTGAGGACACATAATCATAGACAGGCGCTGAAGTCATATCGTGGGTTCCTATGTAATCAAGCAATTCATCGAATCCTTCACGCGAACCGCTCATTACCCCCCAGCTGCTTTTAAGCAGGTCGACTTCGTCTGCCGGGACGTCAAAATTGGATGCAACGTAATGCTCGTTAATACGCTCACGCAGGTTATAAAGTCCCCAGAACTCGCCATTTACGTATAATTGCACCGGCTCATATGCCTGGCCCCAGCATTGCATGGGTCCTTTTACCGTAGCCTGGATTGCTGCATCCCGGATCATGGTGTACCAGCTATCATTCCCTGAATTCCTGAATATCAGGCTTTTAAACCAATCAAGGTCTTTTTCCTTAAAGAAGGGGTACTCTATTTCATTGGGCCCGTAGCAGGAGCGGGCAAAAAAGACGAATGATTTATTCGGCGCCCCCCTGCTGCAACCTCCATGGATTTTTAATCCACCGTCTATCTGCAATTCCCTCCGGCCCTGACCGGCCATATACTCCATACTGACCGGCCGTTCCCAGTCCTGGTTAAAGTTCTTGGGTTCCTCACTGCAATAGCCGGTGACGCCGTTCAGGCCATCAGTGTAAATTCCCGTCCAGTCGTCCCATAGGTTGGCCGGTTCGGTAACCAGTGAAAAAACAGGTAAATCAGACTGGGTATTCAGGATATAGGTGGCTGTCTCGGTCCATCCGGACTGGTAGCCTTCAGCCCAGATTTTTGACCTGATCACGGTACTGGTTTCCAGGGTAAGTTCACCCTGGTAGAGCTCTGAGTTCTCATCCGGCTCAGATCCGTCCAGGGTATACCGGATCAAAGCGTCAGCATACCGGCAGCTGAGGTTTACATGCTGGGCTCCCATGTATAATCCCGGTTCCGGACTGAAACGGATCCCGGTGGCGATCCGGAAGGAGGAGTTATTATCATTGGCATTACCCGGTGTAGGATGGGAAAAATATGAGTATTGTCCCAGGGCATCCCTTCCATAAGACATATTATCAATTTGTCTTCCAAAGGACAGGGAATCAATCAGGTTGCCCTCAGGATCGCTGAGGAAAATGGATTCTCCTCCTGCATCCAGTTTAAAAGAAGCATGGTCTCCGGTCCATGATTGCGCAGTATCATGATTGTCGGCCCATACAAGGAAGTATTGATTTGGAAACATATAGGTCTCCGGGGGAAAACTCCATTTATCCGGTTCATCCGGATCGTCACTCAGTGTATAGCCTGCAAGATCAACTGCATATGATCCCAGGTTGAAAAGCTCCAGCCAGTCAGTGTATTCTGACAGGTCGGGATTCATTAAAAAGGAAGAATTACTGGCCATAAATTCATTGATGAATACCTGGGCCCGTACAGGCAGAACCAATATAAGCGTAGTAATAAACAGCGCGCAAATTCTTCTCATGTGGCTGAAGTATGCAGTAAAATTCAGTATAAATGTGCGAAAAACAGCCTGATTTACCAATTAGTTCACTGAGGAAACATCAGTTTGCTTATATAAATATCCTGGAATTCAGGATCTGACTCCAGCGACAGATGATGGGTTATTGACAAAACTTCGCTGAAGGAAAGATCTTTTTCAAAAAGGGCCATTTTAGCTCCCAGAAGGGCCGTGTTACCCATTTTCCTGATTGACTCTTCAGGGAATTCCAGCAACTGCAGGAACCTGGCATTTGAGAGATCTATGAAATTTCCGAATGCACCGGCAATGAAAACCTGCTTCACATCTGCATGAGGTATCTCAAGTTGTTTCAGGAGGATCTGTAGTCCGGCAGCAATAGCCGCCTTGGCCAGCTGAAATTCCCTGATATCCTGCTGGGTGATGAATACCGGTCCTCCTACCGGCAGCTTATCCCTGTCACCGGCAATCTGTCCCCCGGCATCCAGTTCACCGTTCTGAAGAAATACCGAAACCGCATCAATAAGTCCGCTCCCGCAGATCCCGCGGGCTTTCACATTCCCGATAACATGATAAGATAATTTGCCGTTCTCCATCCATACAGATGATATGGCCCCTGTGGTTGCTCTCATGCCCATGGAGATGTTCGTTCCTTCAAAAGCGGGTCCGGCTGCAGTTGAAGCACATAATATACTTTCACGGTTCCCGGCTATGATCTCGCCGTTTGTCCCGAGGTCGATCAGGACCTGGAAGTCCGTGCTTTCATGAATCCTGGCTGCCAGGAGTCCGGCCAGTATATCGCTTCCTACGAAACTTCCTATTGACGGAAGGAAATATACCCTCAGGTCTTTATCCAGTTCAGGATGGATGTCTGATGGAGCAAGGGTGAACAATTCCTTTGACCGTGATTCAAAGGGGTAAAAGGACAGGGGTTTCACATCGAGTCCGCAAAAGATATGCTGCATCACCGAATTGCCCACTATTACTATCCTGGTGAGGGTAACCCGGCATTCTTCCAGCATAGATAAAATAATTCCGGCTACAGTCTGGTAAATGATTTCCTGCAGCCTGGATTGTCCGTCTTTCTCTATGGCAAAAGCAATTCGTGAGATAACATCCGCACCATACCTTGCCTGGGGATTTACGGCAGTCCTGACCCCCAGGACCCTCCCGCCTGACAGATCGAGTAACTGTGCAACAATTGTTGTGGTCCCAAGGTCGATCACCAGGCCATAACCTTCCTGCGGGATGAAGCTGAATTCAGATTCATCGGCCAGTATGATGGTATTGTACTGTTCCACTTCAATGCTCACATCTTCGGTGAGCTGGCTCATACAGGACAGCCTGAAGTTATCCGGCAGACCCAGCTTATGCAGTGCTTCACGGTGCCGGCCTGAAAGGGGGATGCTGCCTTTGATTACTTTTACTTTGCATTTGCCACAGCTTCCTTTCCCGCCGCAGGGGAATTCAATACCATATTCATGCAGGACATCAACCAGGGGGGTCCCTTTTCTGACGCTCAGTATTTTCCCTGAAGGTTCCAGCAGTATGGTAATATCCTGTGCCATTTATAATTTTTGGATCATTTCTGTAATGTGATCGGTTCCTGCAGCCTGTGCCGGTTATACATCCGTAGCTGTAAAGCAATATGTGGATTCATGTGAGGCTTACCTTATATATTTGATTATCTCTCCCGCCCAGAGGTCATATCCTGCCTTGTTCATATGCAGGCCGTCCTCAATGAAGATATCCTTCTTTGGAGTGCCATCGGGGTTCACCATCACCCCCCAGACATCTATGAATTCTATTCCCTCGTTACTTGCAGCATAGGCTGACAGGCTGTTATTTACCTTATTGTATTCGGTCCTCAGTTCCCACCTCGCAAGGCTGGGTTTGGCTGAAATAAAACAGATATGTGCCCCGGGATTCGATAGAGTGATGCCCTCGGCCACTTTTCGTGCTTCCCTCCTGATCCTTCCTGCCTTCTTGCCTTCGCTGACATCATTATCCCCTTCATAGATGAAGACCTGCTCAGGATGATACTGCAGGACCAGGTCCTCAAGGTAAAACAGCAGGTCGCTCATATGGGAACCGCCAAAACCCGTGTTAATGACATAATAATCAGGAAAATATTCCTGGACATCTTTCCACATCCTGATACTGGAGCTGCCTGTGAAAAGCAGTATTCTTTTGGATTCAGGATTTTCTATCTGCAGCCGGCGCAGGCTGTCGATCTCTGATTGAAACCTGGCAGGATCCTGTGATACAAGGAATTGAAAATGGATAAGGATAATCAGTAAAAGGAAAGCATATCTTTTCATTCGGCGACTTGATTTGTTACAGTTATGGTATAAACAAAGAATTCTTCTCCTTCATTATCTGTCTCGACTACCCAGTTGCCTTCAGGATCGATGATCCCCGATCTGCTGTTGGAGATGGCATTATCAGCGGGAGAAGCATTGACACTTACTATCCAAACCCTGCCCGTACGGGCTCTCAAACGCTGGTTGGAACCATGGAACTCCCGGTAGACCTCACCCCATTCACCTCTACCGGAGCCCGTATTGGAAGCATGAAATATGATCCTGGCACCCATCCCGGATAATTGCTGTGCCAGGAAAGGATCCGGCATGGAGGTCCAGTCCGGGGTAGCCCACAGGTCATTGCATACCAGTCCGCCTATGGTTATATCCTTAAACCTGAAGGTGCGTAAATCAGTGCATGCGAATTGATCCACTTCTTCCCGTCCTGCCTGGGGATCCTTCATGTTGGTGCATCTGAGGATCTTGCTGTGGAATCCGAGAAATTCTCCATTCTTGTCATAAAACCGTACCTGGTTCATGGGCTTTTCAGATACTGTTTCGTACAGGCATGTTCCCAGGGCAAGACCAACCCCGGCTTTTTTTGCATAGCCGGTTATTTCCTCCAGGGCCTCCATGACCTTTTCCTGGTCAAACATACTGGTATAACCACTGAGGGACCCTTCCGGAGTCAGCAGAATATCTGCATGTTTATTTTTGGCAAAAGTAATCACAAGCACAGCAAGTATATTTCTTAAATGATCCATTCTGCCCGGATTTTTACAGCTGTTTATATTGTTTAAAGCTGTTCATATTGGGTAATGATGTCATCCATCAAGCGGTTATTCTCGTCAATAACAGTCATCCGTGCAGGATCCGCTTCAAACCATTTGAGCGTTCGTTTGATCCCTTCACTGAAGGTGATGGTGGCATTGAATTCGGGTACAAACCTTTTAATCTTGGTATTATCGAAAACAGAACTTACTGCCTTGTCCCCCAAGAGATTACCCCACATCCATTCCTGTCCCAAAGACCCGGCGACCCTGCAAATGAAATCTGAGGGAATGTGCACCATATTAAGCTTTACCCCGGCAGCATTTGCCACTGCCTCATAGATCTGGTTCCAGGTCAGGACTTCATCAGAGGTAATATGAAAACTATGACCTGTGGCCTGCTGGTTGCCGCACAGACCAGTAAACCCGACTGCGAAATCATCAGAGTGGGTAATGGTCCACAGCGAAGAGCCGTCTCCATGAATGATCACTTTGCCGCCTTTCTTCATCCTGTCCACAATTGTATAGTCCTCCCAGCTGCCTATGGCTACAGGAATGACCGTGTCATAGGTAAGGGATGGGCGTATAATTGTAACAGGAAAATCCTTTTCCCGGTAGGCCTTCATCAGTTCATCCTCACAGGCTATCTTATCGCGCGAGTAATCCCAGAAGGGATTCTTCAGCGGGGTAGATTCTGTTACAACCGGGTGGGTGAGGGGCTTCTGGTAAGCCGAAGCAGAGCTGATAAATATATACTGCCTGCATCTTCCGCCGAAGAATTCGATATCCCGCAATACATCTTCCGGTTTATAGGCGATGAAATTGGCCACCACATCAAATTCCATGCCTTTCAGCGCTTCTTTGACTTCACCCGGTTTACTGAAATCGCCGCGGATGCTTTCAGCTTTTTCCAGTCCGGGCCTCGTGCGGTTTCCCCTGTTCAGCAGGGAGACTTCATGGCCCTTCTCGAGGGCCAGCTTTACACAGGCCGTTGAGATATTCCCGGTTCCGCCAATAAATAATATTCTCATGTTTGTTCCCCTGGTTTAAATATTTCTGATTAGTTAAAAATGATCCACGAATATAAGCAATTAGACTTTTAATTTCTTAAATCTAAAGTATCTCTTATTTTTATAGAGGATTTGTTTCCGGAGCATACATTCAATCGGAAACAGGATGATAATTCACTGGATGAGATCAGCTCTTATCATATTATTACTCTCAGCCTGTACTGTTTTTTCACAGGTGACAGATATCCCTCTTCAGGATACAGTAATCCTGCTGCAGGATAAGATCGAAGGACTGCTGATCGGTTCTGCCATAGGTGATGCGGCGGGCGGACCTCTGGAATTTGTCTCCCCGCCTGAAAAAAGCTACTGGACAACTACCGGAGAGAGATTGACAGATGAGGGATTGCAGGAACTGGCACGGGCGCTGCAGCCGGACGGATCATGGGAGAACTTTGAGCAGGCCATGCGCACTGTTGATCCGTTTTCGTACAACGAGACTCTCTATGTTAAAAGGGAACTGGTCAAATGGCTGGACCTGTCACACGAATTTGTTGAACGGTCCGGGGGCAGTGTGTCGCGCCTGTTTACAATCCTGGAAAACGAACTGCAGGCAGTTTACTGGTGGGAGGCCTGGGTTCCTGTTGTGATAGTTATGGCAGTAGCAGAAATCGCAGATTATCATCCCCTGGCATCCATGCAGATCATAATGGAGTTCGGGCATGATACTGATTCATATGCACAGGTCATGGGGGCCATACTGGGAGCCATTCACGGGAAGGATGTGTTTCCCGGATCCATGAGGGATGCCGTGAATCAGCAAATGAAAGAACAGTTCGGCCAGGATGTTCATGACTGGATGGAGCTGATCATCAGGTACCAGTTTAGCAGCGTCCCTTAATTTAAATTATGAAACCTGATTTAGCACGTAACCGGAATATTACAATGAGTAAATCCTATTACCTGGGAATTGATATCGGAGGCACAAAATGCACCGTGATCGCGGGTACCGGGGATATGGAGATCCTTGACAGGATACAGTTTCCTACCCATACTGAAAAAGGACCGGATCAGGCAATCACCGGCTTACTGCAAAACGCCTCTGATTTGATCCGCAAGTACGGCAGCCGTGAGCTCCTGGCAATAGGGATCAGTTGCGGAGGGCCGCTGGATAGCAGACAGGGGATGGTACAATCCCCTCCGAACCTCCCGGGTTGGGACAATATTCCAATAACCAAAATATTTGCCGATGAATTCGGAGTGCCGGCATTTCTGCAAAATGACGCCAATGCCTGCGCCCTTGCAGAGTGGAAATTCGGTGCCGGGAAAGGGGTACAGAATATGGTCTTTTTAACCTTCGGCACGGGTATGGGAGCAGGGATTATCCTTGACGGGAAGCTTTATACGGGCACCAATGACCTGGCGGGTGAGGTAGGGCATATCCGCCTGGCTGATGAGGGTCCCGAGGGCTTTGGAAAGAAAGGTTCATTTGAAGGATTCTGCAGCGGAGGAGGGATAGCCAGGATGGCCAGAGGTATTGCAGCGGAAAAACTCAGGGCAGGAGAGAAGGTCTCATTCTGCCGGTCAGAGCATGAACTTGATTCCATTACAACAAAAGACATTGCTGTTGCGGCTGCCTCAGGTGATAAAACGGCGCTGGAGATCTTTGAAATAACCGGGGAATATTTGGGAAAAGGCCTGTCAATTCTTATTGATGTATTAAATCCACAGCGCATCGTCATAGGAAGTATATATGCAAGGGCCACGGACCTGCTGGAGCCTGCCAGCAAAAAGGTAATCGAACGGGAAGCCATACCAGCAGCAGCAAGGGTATGTGAAGTAGTACCTGCGGCCCTGGGTGATGAGGTGGGTGAATATGCAGCCCTGAGTGTTGCGATCATTGGACTGGAGAATAATTGACCCTGATAAAAAAACAGAAGAACAGAACAAGGGTGAGAATCATAAAGTTGAAAACCATAAAGATGAGACCTGCAATGAAGAGAAATTATATCTACAGCTCCATCATGTTGATTGGCATCATTCCCTGCCTGTTTTCCTGTTCGACTGCACATCAGGATCAGACAGCATTGCTGGAGGAAGTTAAAAATAAGCCCACTGATAAGATTACGGTTTCCCTGAATTCTGGAAATGCTGATAAAGGAAATGCTGATGCTGGAAATGCCGATCCTGGAACCTGGTCGCTGTATTTCGGTCCCCAGGACGAAAACGCCCCTGAGGCTCCCGGGGAACTGAAAAGATCAGGTTTTCAGCGCATCGATGCAACAGTACCCGGCAATGTTGAAATCGATCTTCAGAATGCCGGTCTGATAGAGGACCCTATGACAGGAGATAATGTCTATGATCTTCGAAAGTATGAGAGCTATCAGTGGTGGTATCACCGGAGCTTTAACAGGCCTGAAATCCCTCAAGGTCATAGTGTTGAACTCTGTTTTGACGGAATTGACTGCATAGCCGACATCTGGCTGAATAACAAGAAGATAGCACGGATTGAGAACATGTTCGTGGAACACCACTATGATATCACTGACCTGCTCGAACGGGAGAATGAGCTGTATATCTGTATTTATTCAACCGTTCTTGAAGCACGTACATACATGCGGAACAATTTCGGGGTGCGGTACGATGCCCTCTCCGAGGCAGTCAGTATCCGTAAAGCACCTCATATGTTCGGATGGGATATCCTGCCAAGATTGATCAGTGCGGGTTTATGGCGCGATGTTAAAATGGAGATTATACCTCCCGTCTACTGGAAATCGGTTTACTGGGTCACAAAAGATGTAAACCTGAAGAACAGGACAGCCAGCTTGTATGTCGACTGGGAGTTTTACACCTGGCGCCCGGACATAGATGATCTTGTTCTGCACATTACACTGGAGGGTGGTAATGGGATGATCTTTGAAAAATACGTGAAGCTGTATACTACGGTGTCCAGGGAGCGTATTGATGGACTTAATGATGTTGAGTTCTGGTGGCCCAGGGGATTTGGCGAACCGGCACTCTACAGGGCCACCATGCAGATACTTGACCCCGGCGGGACTGTCCTTTGTGAAAATATCCAGGATATAGGTATCCGCAAAACTGAATTGATCCTGACGGAATTGAATACCTCCACAGATCCGGGAGAGTTTGTTTTTAAGGTAAACGGAGAGAAAGTATTTATCAAGGGAACCAACTGGGTAGCACTGGATGCCCTGCACAGCCGTGACAGGCAGCATCTTGGAACGGCAGTTGATATGCTGGTCGACTTAAATTGCAATATGATCCGGCTCTGGGGGGGTAATATCTATGAATGCGATGAATTTTATGAGATGTGTGATGAGAATGGTATTATGGTGTGGCAGGACTTCACCATGGGTTGTACCACCTATCCCCAGAGTCATGAGTTTGCAGAGAAGATCCGCAAAGAGGCCGAAAAAGTCATTTTGCGTTTACGGAACCATCCATCGATTTCACTCTGGGCCGGGAATAACGAGAATGATGTATCCCTTGACTGGAGCGGTGATCAGTCAAATATTGATCCCAATACCGACATCATCAGCCGGCAGGTCCTGCCCCTGGCCGTCAGGGAATACGATCCCAAAACGCCTTACCTGCCCAGTTCACCTTACCTAAGCGAGGAATCATTCCAGGTAGCCAATAGGATCAATACTGCGATTGTCCCGGAAATGCATCTCTGGGGACCAAGAGGTTACTACAAGGCTCCTTTCTATACTCAGAACAATGCAAAATTTGTTAGCGAAATCGGTTATCACGGCTGTCCGAACCGTGAAAGCCTGGAAAAGATGATGGATGAGGATTTTGTTTATCCCTGGACAAATGATTTTGAATGGAACGATCAGTGGCAGGCTAAAGCCACTATTTCGCACCCGAATTCCACCCAGAACAGGCAACGCAACAACTTGATAATGAACCAGATAATATGCGTGTTCGGGGAGGTTCCCAGGGACCTGGACCGGTTTATAACAGCTTCCCAGATCGTTCAGGCAGAAGCAAAAAAGTATTTCATTGAATTCTGGAGGATGCAAAAATTTGACCGCAACGGGATCCTCTGGTGGAACCTGCGCGACGGATGGCCGGTGATCTCAGATGCCATCGTAGATTATTACGGCGGAAAGAAACTGGCGTATTCCTATATCAGGAAAGTTCAAACCGACGTGTGTGTTATGATAGCTGATCCTGTTAACTCCAAGCATCCGGTGGTTGTGGTTAACGATACACGCGAGGATGTAAAGGGGACCCTGGTGATCAGGGATGCAGACACCCGCAAAACGGTGTTCAGTAATACATTCAGTGTGCTGAAAAACGGTAAAACAATTGCCGGGTCGCTCCCTGAAACTAATAATACTAAGATGTGGCTGATTGAATGGGAAATTGACGGGAAGAAATATTCCAACCATTACCTGGCCTACAAGCCAACCATCAAACTGGATGACTACCTGGGATGGCTGCCCTTACTGGATGACCGGTAACATATCAGGTTGTTTTTCATTTTTCGTATTAAGCTACAAAGTATTAACTTTATCAGGTACTTAGCTTGTACTGATTAACTGGAATTGAAAAGAGAAATTCGCATATTGTTCTTACTGGTAATCCTGATTACATACTCATGTGAGAAATCTGAATATGATTTTCTCTTTATACATAACCATCCCCCTCGTTTAGATATTACTAATAACTATGCAGACGGGATTTTAAGGGTCGACGGATATGAGGAATATTTAAACCCGGTCAGTGGCAATATAAAACGGCCAAGCATATTTGTACGATATGCAGATACGATCAAATACATGGATCAGAAATCCCTGCCTGTTGAACCTGGACTTTTTAAAGTGTTTCTTACTGATACGAATTCCTTTATTCTTGTTGACACCTTCTATATTAAGGTCAGGTTCAGGGATAAGCATACAGAAATAATGCTTGAACCCTGATTCCTGCTCCGGTGCAAAGAGTGATAAATCATCTATGAAAAAATCCATTTCAACCAATACAGTTTTACCGGTAAAATCTGATATAAAAATACTGTATGCTGTATCACTTGTTATTGCCCTGCTGGTAGCAAGTGTGAGTATTACCGGGATCTTATGCCAGGACAGTATATATCCGACCGATAAATTATTGAACTCATTCGTGCCGAACGATTATGTGAACCTCTTTGCCGGCTTACCATTACTTCTTATCTCATTATGGCTGGCCTGGCGGGGTAAACTTATTGGTCTGCTCTGCTGGCCGGGGGCGATTTTTTACCTCTTATACGTCTATTTCCCTTACCTTATTTGTGTCCCGTTTGCCATTCTGTTTCTTCCATACCTTCTGATATTTTCTTTGAGTATCTATACATTGATTGGTATCATCAGTAGTATTAAGGGCAATGCTGTCAGTAAACAACTGTCAGCTGTTGTGCCGGCAAAGATCTCAGGCGGCATCCTGATCGGCCTGGGAGTCTTGTTAATATTGCGGCAAACAGGTATAATGATCAATGCACTTATAAACAAAGCTATCGTAGAGCCGCAAGAACTTGCGCTCTGGATTGCAGACTTTGCCATAGGTAGTCCGGCCATGCTGCTTGGCGGCATCTTTTTATGGAAAAAGAAGCCATTTGGGTACGTGACCGGTGCAGCGCTGTTTATAGTTTATGGAGTGCTGTCGCTTGGACTAATCCCCTTTCTTGTCATTCAGGCCTCCATGACAAATACATCAGTTTACCCGGTTGGAATAGTCATCCTAACCGGTATGGCAATACTTTGTCTTATACCATTTTATTTTTTTGTCCGGGGTGCAGGAAATATGAATCAGCAGGAAAGCGATTAATACAGTCAGTAAGTCTTTTCCGGAATGCAGGACCTTTTTTACCTGCTGGTAATCTCAACGGCTGCTCCCTCCAATCCTTCCGAACGTGCCCTCAGTATGATTTTCCCGGACTCATGTGTTGATTTGATCACTGCCAGGCAGAGGCCGTTAAATGCCTTTCTTGAGGAAGCAACAAATGATTCCATACTGGTTTGCAGTCCATTGTCCACCCCGATAACAGACCCTTCACCTTCAATTTCAAAGCTGACAAAGTTGTCTGCATCTGGAACCACGCGGTTATTCTCATCGACAATGCCGACGGTAACGAAGGACAGGTCCCTGTTATCTGCATCTATGGTGGTCCTGTCGGCGGAAAGTATGACCCTGGCAGGAGCTCCTAATGTTTCCACAAAGGTTTCCATTGTTACTTCACCTGGGGTTCCTTCCGAAGCTCCTTCCGCTGCTCCTTCCTGGTTAAAGGTCCCAATTGCTTTGAGGGTACCTGGACTGTAAGGGACTTTCCACTGCATGTGCAGGGAACCTTCAGGTTTTGTTTTTGATCCCAGGGAAGTATTATCCAGGAACAGTTCCACTTCACTGCAGTTTGTATACGCCCAGACATCAATAGTATCGCCCTCTTCCCAGTTCCAGTGAGGAAAAATATGAAGCACCGGCTCATCGGTCCACTGGCTCTTATACAGGTAGAAAGCGTCTTTTGGAAAACCGGCCAGGTCGATGATCCCGAAATAGCTGCTCCGGGACGGCCACCGGTAGGGGGTTGGCTCACCAAGGTAGTCAAAGCCTGTCCATACAAAGATTCCTGAAACAAAATCATTCTCATTCAAAGCCTTCAGTGCTGCCTCATGGGTCGATCCCCAGGGAACATGGCAGTTGTCATATGCCGAACAGGTCTGGCCGGCATTCATATCAGGGGCGGGCCTGTCCCATCTTACCGGCCAGATGCGGATATCTTCCGAGGGCATGTCATAATATCCCCTTGTGGCCAGGGCAGAAGTACTCTCAGCAAGGATGAAGGGTTTTCCCGGGTAGTTCTGAGGGACATCCTGCACGTCTTCAAGGTGATAATTGAACCCGATAATATCCATGGTTCCGGATCTGAATATGAAATTAAAGGTGCCGGGTTCATTGCATCCGGATGTGATAGGCCGTGTATCATCCAGTTCCTTGACGATACCTGCCAGGTGGATGGCTTTCTCAATCCCGGTGCTGTCCCACTGCTCCGGGATCTCATTGCCGATACTCCACATAATGACACTGGGGTGGTTCCTGTCACGCAGTATATGATCGCTCAGATCACGCTTGTGCCACTCTGCCCAATACAGGTGATAATCATACCTGGTCTTGGCCCTTTCCCACATATCAAAGCTCTCATCCATAACTATAAATCCCATCCTGTCACACAGGTCAAGAAGGATCGGGGAAGGGGGATTATGGGAGGTGCGGATGGCATTACATCCCATCTCCCTTAGCAGTTCCAGTTGACGCTCAATGGCCCTGGGATAAGCTGCTGCCCCAAGGCATCCCAGGTCATGATGATTGCACACCCCTTTCAGTTTAACTGCTTCCCCGTTAAGGAAAAACCCCTGTTCAGGGGTAAACTCGAAATAACGAATCCCAAAAGGAGTAGTGTAAGTATCTGTTGTTTCTCCATCAGCCGTAACTGTTGTGACAAGTTTATACATTACAGGTTCATCTACTGACCAGAGTTCAGGGTTCAGAACCTCAAGCTCATGAATGATCTCTGAAGCATTTCCGGCCCCGATTATCTGCTGCGACTCCGTTGATGCCACCTTCTTTCCCTTGCTGTTAAGAATGGTCGAGTGCAGGGTCACATTGGCACCTTCCTGCAGGCTGTTCCTAAGGCTTGTGTTGACCCTGATCTTTGAGCCCTGCCCAGTTACCTCGGGAGTGGTCACACAGGTACCCCAGTGATCCACATAAACTGCACCGGTATATACCAGCCTGACATCACGGTATATTCCGGACCCCGAGTACCATCTTGAATTAGGCTGTACTGAATTATCCACTTTCACGGCCAGCATATTCAGGGAGTCACCGTAGTACAGGTAGGGAGAAAGCTCATACCTGAAAGAGATGTATCCATTTGGGCGTATCCCAAGGTAATGCCCGTTGATCCAGACTTCGCTGTTCTGATATACACCGTCAAATTCGATGAATACCAGTTTCCCGCTCATCTCGTCAGGGATACTGAATGATTTCCTGTACCAGCCTGTTCCCCCGGGAAGAGCCCCTCCACCGGGTGTGGCAGGATTATCACGGCTGAACTCACCTTCGATGCTCCAGTCGTGCGGGAGATCCAGCTCACGCCACTGGGAATCATCAAAACCATGAACGGAGGCGTCCATCTGCGTGGAATCATCCCCTGATACTACAAGAGAGAACTTCCAGTCATCATTGAATAATTGTGTTATCCGGGCCTGTTCCTTGTCCGAGGAACAGGAGTTAACCAGGAACAGGACAAATATGGCCAAAAATATGGCTCTTAATCTATACAGATTGTGCATCATGATTTCTGTTTGTAAATAATTTATATCTCCAGCGCCGTAATATAATCACAATTCTTTTGAACGCTTGCAATTTTATCCTCCATCTGGGTATGATCCTGGTCTAATATGGCATGAGTAATCCCGGCCTTTTTTGCTTCGGCCAATATGTTCCTGAGATCGAGCATCCCTTCCCCAAGTTCAGTAAAGCTATCCTCCGGGATATCAATAGAATATTGGTTGACCTGGAATCCCAGTTCATCAATAAATACCGGGATTTCCTGAACCGTTTCGGCAACAGGTTCGCCTTATTGTCCGCTTCCTTTACAACCGTACCCAACCAGAGGGATGGCAATGGATGAGGTCAGGGTGAATTGAATGAATTCCTTACGCGTCATTTTTTTTATGATTAGCATATTTTCTATGTCAGTATATATTCTGAAAATAATTATCAATCAATTTGAAGAACTCCCGGGATGCCATGCCATGCTGCACTGCCGTTCCGTTCGAAGGCCAGTGTTTTATTCATATCCACATATTTATTGTTTCCAAACCTGTTTATTCCTTGCACGCCTGATAAGAGTCCAGATAATAATTACACCGGTAATCCCCAGGGCAAGGAGAGAAGCATATAATAGGTGCCGTAATACAGAGAGACCCATTCTTATATTATACTCCTATAAATCTATGAAAAAACAGAGAGATTATACAAGGGCAGGCTGTGGAATCCTCCAGAACCAAAATTCTGTCTTGAATACAACAAATCCATAGCCTTATAGGCTCTTGAAGCCAACCCCTTAAAATAATAAATAAAGGGACATTATTTTGAATACTATTAATATAGAAAGTTCTTTTTGATTATTTGGTGCTCTGAATGATATAATATACCTTTATTTAAGTTTACTCCCTCTTATCAAAATATTTGGGTTATCAACGAATACTTCTCAAAACACATTTCAACAATATTCTCACTATCATTTTTGTTTTGGATTAATCATTACGTGACATAATTCCCCGGGGCTTATCCGGGAAGAAAGGATCCGGGGCTTACCCGGGGATTTATACCTTCTATTTTGAATTTATTGTAATTTATTGTAATTTATATCTATCGGTATGAAAAATACAATTCTCCTTAAAAAGGTTATCAATTCAGCAGCAGGCATACTGATATCAAAGATGAGCAGATCATTCCGCTTATTTGTCTTGCTTGCTTCTGTGGGGGCACTCTCTTCAGGACAAATTCATGCCCAGTATTCAGTGTTACAGGATTTTATTGTTAGTAACGATTCATTATCCTATCCAACAAGCGAGATGGTTACTGACTTAAGCTTTTTCTATGGCACTGTTTTAGGTGGCGGGGCAAATGGGAACGGATATCTGTTCAGGATCAATATAGATGGTACCGGGTTTGTAAATTTGTTTGACTTTGATGAAACCAATATTGATAGTAATAACACTTCGGTCTCATTAACAATTGTCGGATCAACCATATACGGCATTGCTGATAAGGGAGGCGCTTCAGGATCCGGGATGATTTTTATAATCAAAACTGACGGTACCGGATTTACTAAACTTCATGATTTTGACTACACAAATGGGAGTAATCCATCCGGAAGGCTGACAGTTGTAAATTCCGATTTAATCGGAACAACTTTAAACGGAGGAAGTAATAATGCGGGAATTATATATAAGTATAGCATAAACGGAAACACCTTCCAGAAGATTTTCGATTTTGATAGTATAAATGGAGCTAATCCAACAGGAGGGCTTCTTCTGTCAGGTTCTTCACTGTATGGTCTGACCAGTAATGGGGGACTTAATGGTGATGGGGTACTTTACAGGATAGATCCAGACGGATCAGGATTTGAGAACCTCCATAATTTTACTGAAGCAACCGGTTTCCGGCCGCTGGGATCGCTGATCCGGATCGGCTCATTCTTTTACGGGACCACCTCTTCGGGGGGGGAGAACCTGATGGGGAATGTGTTCCGGACCAGAACCACGGGTATGAATTATGAACCAGTTGCCAGTTTTGATGGCTCCAACGGGAATTCTCCACGGGCCACCCTGAGACTGGTTGAAAACCGGATTTACGGGACGACTTATCGCGGTGGTTCAAATGACCTGGGAGTTCTTTTTTCTGTTTATGCGGACAGACCCGGACACCAGGTTCTATACCATTTCAACGACAGCAGCGGGCATAATCCGGTGAGTGCAGTTATTGGCGGTACGGGATCACAACTTTTCGGTACTACAACCCGGGGCGGGACAAATGCAGGAGGTGTATTGTTTGATTATGAAACTGGCTATCCAACCTCACAGGCTTCTTACCTCAATTTCTATTTTATTCAGCCAGGCCAGATGAGCTTAAGCTGGAATCCGGGGGATGGAGATTCCTCTATTGTTTTTATGAAAAAGGATAGTGCCGGTAGTGCATATCCCATGGATGGCATAACTTATTTTGCCAGTACACAATTTGGCCAGGGTAGTGAAATTGATAGCTCAGGATGGTATTGTGTATACAATGGTATAAGTATGAGTGATACAATAACCAACCTGGAACCCAATACAGATTATTGGACTTTGGTTTTTACATATAACGGAGGCGCCGGAAATGAAAAATACCTTATTTCCATCTCGGATGAAAATATTGAGGATCAGGCTACCAAACCTGGTGTGGCAGGCGTTATCGAGGCTACATCACCCGATGGAGCCTATGCAACCAGTTTTTCCTACATCCGTAATATTGCTGCAGATGGGGGTATACCTATGATTTCACATGGGGTTTGCTGGGCTACACATCCCTTACCAACACTGGCCGACAACGTTCATATTGATGGTTCAGATATCGGATTATTTAATACCCTCATAGGGAATCTGAAACCAAACACGGATTATTGGGTACGTACCTTTTTGCTTTACCCTTCTGACACAATTTATGATGAAGTATTTACATTCAAGACACGGAGCGTCGAATCATCAATATTCATTGCGAGAGACAGGCTGATTATTCCGCTTTATAATTATGGATTTGCCGCCGGTCCGAATAACTGGTTATTCGGAAGCATTGCCGGGGGGGATGCCAACAAAGGGACTGAGATTGGTGATCAGCAACAAATGAATTTGCTCCAGAATTATGAGTTAACTCCGGAGAACCCGGATAACACTGGCAAATGGAATGCCATGTATGACGGTATTGCCTGGTGCAATGACGCAATCATTGCGGTGAACGATAGTCTCGCCCTCGACCCATTTGCCAGAGAACCCATACTGGCTGAACTCAGCTTTCTGAGGGCTTTTTACTATTTCGAACTGATCAAGGTTTTCGGACCGCATCTGCCCTGGATCGATGAGACTAATATGTTCCACGATTCGCCTGTTCCAAATGATAGCCCTATCTGGAGCCAGGTGGAAAATGATTTCCTGTATTCCATCAATGGCCTTCCTGATGTTACCTATTGGGGCGGTCCGGTGAATGTCTGGGCTGCCAAGGCTTTTTATGCCAAACTGCTTCTTTATCAGAAGAGATATGCAGAAGCTAAAGCCCTGTTCGACGATGTGATCACAAACGGGAAAACCAGCGGGGGAGAAAATTATGCGCTGCTTGGTAATTTTGAAGATAATTTTAATATACTTTTCAACAACAGCTCAGAATCGGTATTTGCACAGCAAGCCTTTGTGGACGAGGATATGAACAACATTAAAGCCAATCCGGGCTACATGCTGGCCTATCCACACGGAGGTGGGGCTCCCGGAGGATGCTGCGGTTTTTTCCAGCCTTCTCAAAGCCTGGTGAACTCTTTCAAGGTTGATACCAGCGGGTTGCCACTGTTTGACCCTTTACACGACACCTTTCCTTTTAACCTGGTTGACCTTAAAAATGATGAGGGTATCCTGTCCGGGGATCCTTATACGCCGGATACGGTAACTCCCATCGATCCGCGTCTGGACTGGACTGTAGGCCGGCGTGGAATTCCATACCTCGACTGGGGTATCCATCCGGGTTACGACTGGATCAGAGACCAGCAATACGGTGGCCCCTATGCACCCATAAAAAATGTTTACAGACAGGATGATGAATGGTCTGGCCGTACAGGCATGGTTGCCGGTTGGGCCCCGGGGAGTGAGCTTAACCATAACATGATGCGCTTTGCCGATGTTTTGCTCATGGCAGCCGAATGTGAAGTTGAACTGGACGATCTGAATGCTGCACTCACCTATGTGAACCAGGTGAGGAGCCGTGCAGGAAATTCCCGTGTGCAAAACGGTCCTAAGGATGCAGCAAATTATCAGATAGGAACTTATTCAAGCTTCCCGGACCAGCAGTTTGCCAGGGAGGCAATTCGTTTCGAGCGTAAGCTTGAACTGGCCATGGAGGGCCATCGTTTCTTCGACCTTGCACGATGGGGCGGAGACTATGCAGAAAAAGAATTGAATTCGGGGTATCTTGCTCATGAATCGACTCTCAGGACGCAATTTGCCGGTGCCGTGTTTGATACATGCCAGCAGTATTTTACCATTCCCCAATCTGTAACTCTTTATCTTCCTAAAACAAAGAACCTTAGCGATACAGCTTTCAAACTTTATGCCACCAGTCTTTCCGGCCTGCCAGTTAGTTTCAGTACAAGCGATACCACCGTGGTGAAGATTATAGGAGATTCACTTTATATCGTAGGTATGGGAGAAGCTGCTGTTACA
>CAZILN010000322.1:0-9504 GCA_964540005.1 uncultured Bacteroidaceae bacterium
TGTCAGCTGGTACATCCCGCCCCCCTGGTAGATAAGGGTATCTGCATTGGTGCCCCAGGCATTGAAATCCCCTGCCAGATCTACAATATCATTTATAGTATCCAGATTCCCGGTTTGTACCTGATACCTCATATCAAGGTAAAAAGTAACATCAGCAATTTGAGAACTAATGTTCTGTGAAAGTACAGATGCCAGGAAAAATGACAGGAACAAGACTCTGTTTTTCATGTCAATGAATTTTATGTTGTTTCTTTATTCTTCGGTTTGACTGGTCAGTTATCAGTTAATGCCATCCTTAGTCAGAATGTGCTTTTAAACAGATTTGAAATCCCATATTTGCTCATTGAGATGTGAGAATTAACTAAATTGATAAGAGCAATTCTTAAAGGGAAATTCAGAAAATCAGCAAATTTTTTGGTTACTATTTATTTTGTTTTAAGATAAGGAGATTATTCTTAACCAACAATACCTTTAATCGGGTATTTTTCTGTTCAGGTTTTGAATGACCAGCACCCACTCTTAAAAAGCCCTTGTTAATAAAGCATTCAGGGATTCACAATTCATCTATCTGATTTTTCATAAATTTGAGCGGCTAAACTGTTCTCATAAATGAGATACATACTGATTCTGGTAATCAGCTTTTTATTACTGCCTCTGTCTCTGGCGCAGGATTCGAAGGAAGATAAGCAGCTATTCAAAAGCTATTTTATAGCCGGAGAGGAGTACTTCTATATGGAGGATTACGATGAGGCCATCTTTCACTATACGGAACTGCTTAAACTCGATCCGGGCAACTATAACCTGAACTTCCTGATGGGGGCCTGTTACCTCAGCAAATACGAAGAAAAGGAAAGGGCTGTACCTTTTCTTGAAGAAGCAATAAAGGGAGTAACCACAGGCTACAGGGATGGTTCATACAAAGAACGGAATGCCCCCAGGGAAGCCTGGTTTGCAATGGCCCGGGCCTACCAGATAGCCAATGAGTTCAGCAAGGCCATGGCATATTATGAGCGGTACAGGAATGCCATGATTAAAAGCAATTTAGCTGATATAGAATATGTAAACAAACAGATTGCTTCATGTCAGATTGCCAGACGTATGATGAGAACCCCGGTAGAAGTAACATTTACCGGCCTGGGAGAAAAAACAAAGCAAAAAGGAGCCACATACAATGCCATTATTTCAGGAACAGGTACCCGCCTGATCTATATGAATGACAGGCCATTTTACAGGGCAATACTGATGACCGAACGTACCCAGACCGGATGGACCGAACCCAAGGTTATCAATGCTGAACTATGGTCAGAAGGATATAGTTTTCCCACTTCACTCTCCTTCGATGGCAACGAGTTGTACCTGGCCAGGAAAAAGGGATTTGAGGGAGACATATATGTCAGTCATTACAAGGACGGGAAATGGACACCTATGCTACCCCTGAATGACGAGATCAATACTGATTTTTATGAAACCCATGCCAGTATCTCTCCTAATGGAAAACAGCTGTATTTTACCAGTGACCGTCCGGGCGGACAGGGCGGACTGGACATATACGTATCTGAACGGGACTTTGGTGATGTATGGGGACCAGCTTCAACTATCGGGGCCATGATCAATTCACACTATAATGAAGAAACGCCCTTTATATCATCCGACAACAAAACACTGTTCTTCAGCTCTCAGGGCCATACTACGATGGGAGGGTATGATATTTTCCTGTCAGACAGGCTCCCGGATGCCAGCTGGTCCGTTCCGCAGAATATAGGATATCCCATTAATACTACCAATGACGACCTGTTTTACATGCCAAGGAGGAATAAGAACCAGGCCCTGTATTCTCTGATAATACCGGACAAGGACCCGGAAAGGAGCATCTATACCGTCAGTCTGGGTATGGAAACCAATGGACAGATAGGCTTCAGGACAGATGACGAGGTAATCCCGGAGGACAATATTATCATGGATGATGTCGATGCTAGGGTATCCAGCATTGAAACCGGGGGGAGTACAGAGACAGCGGAGGGAACCCCAACCGGGGATGAGGTAATTACAGGTGAAGCAGCAAGGACAGGGGATACCGTAACGACAGGGGGTGTGGCAATGACAGGGGATGTGGCAGAAGCCGGAACTGAAGTTGCAGGGGAACCGGGGGACCTTACGGTAGCGGATACAGAGACGGAAAACGGACAGCTCACTGTTGATCCTGAGGAGGAATACTATATGCTGAACTCCGTGTTCTTCGATTTTGATGATCACAGCCTGAATGATTCCGCCAGGCAGGAGGTGGACCGGATATTTGAAGTAATGAATAAGTATCCCGACCTCAGGCTGGAGGTTACCGGGCACACTGATACAAAGGGAGATGCCGGCTACAACCTGGCTTTGTCTGAACGCAGGGCAGATGCAGTAGCGAATTACCTGGTTCAGAGAGGAATAGACCCGGACAGGTTGATTTCCAGGGGAGTGGGGGAAGCCGCCCCCATTGCCATTGATTATCTGGATGACGGAACAACCAACCCGGAAGGAAGTAGACTGAACCGGTTTGTAGACCTGCGTCTGCATAATCTGAACCACCCCAATATTAAAGTTGCTGATATTTTTGTACCCACCCATCTCCGCCCGAAGAAGGATTACAGCTATTCTGTCCTGTTAGTGCAGAGTGACTCCTTCCTTGATACCCTACCTGATGCCGTATGCGGTGAAGATGTCTCGCTTATTATTACCGGCCAAAATTACCTGTATACAGCAGGTAATTTTAATAACCGAATAGATGCGGTTAAGCTCCTTAATCATTCCATTGACAGTGGTTTCCCCGATGCGCAGATGTTCGAAAAAAGGCAACTTGAGCAGCTGATTGCAGAACTCATAGAAGGAGAGGTGCCTCCAATCATTACTTTTACCATACAGTTTATGGCCCTGAAAAGACCTGTCCCGGTCACTTATTTTAAGGATCTGGAGAGGGTCAGTAAATTTGAAGGCAACGACGGGCTGACACGCTATGTGACCGGTGAATACACAGAGATCGACACGGCTTTTGACGAGTTGAAGAATGTCAGGACAAAAGGCTACCAAGATGCATTCATTATGTACCTGGCCCGGTATAGGAAACCGGGCAACTGATGCTGGCCTAATCAAATATTAGCATTCTTTTTACACTTGCCGCTTTACTTTTACCCTAATCTGTCTTAAATTTACATCAGATGTACTTATCCCAATGATGTGAAAATCCTGAATTACTCATTTGTTTTCATCCTTCTCTTATCATCTCTCGCCCATGCCCAGGATAAAAAGAATTTCAAGAAATACTTTGTACAGGGAGAATATCATTTCTTCCTGGAAGAGTATGATGAGGCACTCAGCTATTATACCATGCTGCTGGATATGGACCAGGAGAATTATCATGTCCTGTACCTGGCCGGTGAATGTTACCTGAACCTGCCCGGCCGTAAAACCCGGGCCATTCCATATCTTGAACAGGCCATCGGGGGTATGTCAGAGGATTACAAGGAAGGGTCCTACAAGGAGCGAAATGCACCTAATGAAGCACTTTATTCACTGGCCCGGGCTTACCAGGTAAACAGCCAGTTCCAGAAGGCTCATGATTATTATATACAATACGGGATCATAATGACTGACCGAAGTTATGCCGATCATGAGTATGTAAACAAGCAAATTGAATCCTGCCTGGCAGCCGGACAAATGATGGCTGCAGCCGGAAATATTGAGTTTGTCCCGATGGAATCTGAACTGCCGCTTTCAGGAACAGGCTATAATCCTGTGGTTTGTTCCAATGATTCCGTCACCCTGTTCATGAATGACGATGAGGGCAAACGATCAATTTACATGGTACGTCTTACGTCAGGGAGCTGGTCAGAACCACTGTTAATTAACCGTCAGTTGGGTGCCATTGATGACTGCCTGATCACCTGTATATCCAGTGATGGAAAAGAGTTGTATATGACACGGTCTGATAAACTTGACTCGGATATATATGTGAGTAATTACAACGGCGATCAGTGGACGGGAATAAGACCCGTTAAAGGCAAGGTGAATTCCTCTTATTATGAATCCCATGCCAGCCTTTCGGGTGACGGACAGACACTGTATTTTACCAGTAACAGGAAAGGAGGGTACGGGGCTCTTGACATTTACAGGGTGGAGCGCCTGGAGCCGGATGACTGGGGACCGGCTGAAAACCTTGGAGGGATAATAAACACAGCATATAATGAAGAATCCCCTTTCGTAACTGAAGACGGGACCAGGCTGTATTTCAGCTCCCAGGGACATCAAACCATGGGAGGCTATGATGTTTTTTACTGCAGGTTGCTGTCAGACGGTAGCTGGTCTTCTCCGATGAACCTGGGTTATCCTTTAAATTCGGGGGATGATGAAGTTTTTTATGTTCCTGTGAACAATGGCGAGGATGGTATTATGGCTTCTGCCCGGGGTAGGGAGCAGCAGGGTATATACAGGGTGAAATACCTGAGTGATGAAGAAGTGGCTGAACGGCGAAAAGAAGAAACTGCAGTGGCAGAAACCACCCCCGAAAGAACTGTTGTGGAAGCTCCGGCTGACCGGAACCTGATCACTGTAAAGAGTATCATGTTTGATTATAAATCTGAGGAACTCAATCAGAAGGCTCTTTCTGAAGTGGAGAACATATACAGGATCATGCGTGATTTTCCGGATATCACTCTTGAAGTGACTGCTTATACTGATTCCAAAGGAAGCAAGGAGTATAACAGGAACCTGTCTGAGAGACGTGCCCGGTCTGTTGTATCTGCCCTTGAGAAAAAAGGTATTGAAGGGGACAGGCTGATCGCCAGGGGTGGAGGAGAATCAGGATACATTGCCATTAATGAGAATCCTGATGGCACCGATAATCCTGAAGGCAGGAAACTCAACCGGCATGCCCGGATCCGGTTCATGAACTTTGAAAATGAAAATATCAGCATTGAAGAGATCAATGTGCCCGAACACCTGAGGCCCCGGCACGGTCTTAAGTATACCATCCTTCTCGCTGAGCTTGATGAAAGGGATACTGATGCTCCCCGCGAGATCGGGCAGCTTAAGGTACAGGAGATTGAATCCGGACAGAAGTATCTGTACCTGGCCGGCAGCTACGAGCAAAAATCCGATGCTGTGGAATTCCTGAATTCCGTGGTGGATGAGGGCTATCCCGGGGCAAGTATCATTGAAAAGACGGAGCTGGACAAAAGGATCAGGATGCTGAGTACCTGTGAGGCCACTTCAGGGGAGCAGACTTCCCGGGAGGTCAAACGCTACACCATCCAGATCATGGCCCTTAAAAATGAAAGGGATGTTTCATTTTTCAAGGACCTGCCCGGCCTTCAGCGGATAGACGGTTCGGACGGGATCTACAGGTATGTCTTCGGGGAATACGGCAGTGTAAAGGAAGCCATGGACAAACTTCCTGAAGTCAGGGCACTGGGGTATAAGGACGCCTTCATCTGGAACATGAAGAACTATAAGTAGACCCATCGGATCGATCGATCCGATGAATCGATCCGATGAATCGATCCGATGGGGGATCAGATTTCCCGATTGTCTATTAATTGAATGTATTTATTCAAAGATTGATCACATATTTTGGTTATGGCTTTGGACCTTTATCAAAACAAAAGATATTTATCATGAAAAGAAGAGATTTTTCAAAGTATAGCCTCCTGCTGGGTCTGGGTGCTGTTGCAGGGACAAGATGTACATCCGGGTCATCATCAGATTATGCCGGAGAAGTTGATGGTTACTATACTGAATCAGTAAGAAAATTGCCTGTTCGTGATTTCGATGTGATCATAGGCGGTGGGGGTACGGCCGGGGTAGTTGCTGCCCTGGCAGCTGTACGAACAGGCGCCAGAACAGCACTGATCGAGGGTAAAGGATATACCGGCGGCACGATCACGGAAGGAGGTACGGCACTGCATAGTTACTATAACCTCTGGAAGGCATTTCCCGGAGTAGAAAAACGGCAGGTAGTTCAAGGGATCCCGCAGGAGATAATAGACAGGCTTTTAAAGATAGGAGGCAGCTCTGGACATGCTGAAATGTCGAAGGGGTATAATTATGATTCAGTATGCACAGCAATAGATACCGAGTTGTACAAGCTGGTTACCCTGGAAATGCTCACGGAGGCAGGTGTCTTTATTTGCCTGAACAGCTTTATCAGGGGGGCTGTTATGGACGGGAAAAGCCTGAAAGGGGCCATTGTTGAAAGCCGTACAGGCAGGGAATTATTCACAGCAAGATCGTTTGTGGACTGCACTGCGTATGGGGACCTGGCTGCCTATGCAGGTGCCGAATATACTGAACCAAATGATTACGCTGTCTGTAACAGCATAGGCATGGGGAATGTGGATATTAGGCAGGTTTCCCGGGCCCTGGATTCAAAGGACGGGGTCACTCAGCTAAGCCATGGTCACAGGGGAGGAAAGGACAACCAGCTTGTCCGGGTACAGGGCAAAGCTATTGCAGTATCGGATGAATTTGCTCAAGGTGCAGAAGATATTGGTATGTCTATGGTGACAACTACCATGCATGACAATTACCTCATGTTCATTAAATTCAATATGACCCTGCCGATGAGCCCTACTGACCGGGACACGGTCGCCAGGGCCGAGCTGGAACTCAGACTGAGACAATTCAAAGGAGTTGAATTGTTCCGCAAACACATACCCGGTTGTGAAAAAGCCTTTATTGCCAGAACAAGTCCGAACCTGAATATCCGAAGGGGAAGACTGATCAGTTGTGACTATGATATAAGCCATGAAGATGTAGTTGAAGCCAGGCATTTCGATGATGAGGTATTCATATATGGTTTTCATGATTCTGCCCCCAGGTACCAGATAAAGGATGGCGGGACCTATGGGATACCCTACCGGGCATTATGTGTGAAAGGCATAGATAATCTTTTTGTTTCAGGCATGATGATCACTTCAGATCACCGGGCCCATATGTCGACCAGGAATACAGTGAGCTGTATGGGACAGGGACAGGCAACAGGTACTGCAGCTGCCTTGTGTGTGCAGAAAGAATGCAGCAGCCGAGAACTTCAGTTTGACCTGCTCAGGGACACCCTGATGAAGGATAATGTGTACTTTGAGCCTTTGTGATAATTCGCAGCCGTAACCAGACACAGCAGGCATCCTGCAGGAATATGCATAAATATCCTTCCGGATCAGGAAGGCTACTTTTTATATGTTCTTCCCAGGCCTATAATATACCCGGCGAGAAATTCCCTTAATTTTAAATGATATTCTGTTTTGCTAGTATTCCTGCCGGTAAAAGGAATGGTCAGCACAGGGCAGATGGAAATCCTGATTATACGTTCAGTAGTGCTTCCGATCAATATCTTATCGAAGAGGTTCTGTCCGGTTTTGGACATGGTTATTAAATCCACCGGGCTTTCCTCTGAATATTCCTTGATCTCATGGTGTGCCAGACCGACTTTAATGGTATATTCAGCCCGATCCAGGGGGATCCCGGTAAAATCAGCCAGGTTCTCCAAAATCTCCTTTTCGAGTTTCTCATTTTCTTTTTCTTCGAAATGGAACCGGATATTGTACATATCGGGGTAGTCGTCCTCTTCTATAACAAACAGGAATTCCAGTTTTGCCTTAAGGCTTTCAGAAATCTCCTGCGCCCAGCGTGTTACCTGTCTTGATCCCTCTGAAAAGTCCACTGGAACAAGTATTTTATTGATTTCTCTTTTTGTCCAGTCTTTGTGTATGGTAAGGACCGGAACCGGGGAGAGCCTGATAATCTTTTCAGAAACACTACCAGGCAACCAGTTACTGATACCTGTTTTTCCCTGGTTCCCCATGATAACCAGGTCAAAATCACCCTCTTCAAGATAGTTAATAATCCCGGCCGGAACGGAAAGGCTCCTGATGATATCAGTCTTTATGGTCAGTCCTCTGGATGTAACTGCATTCAGTAATGCCTGAATTTTTTCTTTCAATTCTTTTTCCCTTGCCTGCAGTGATTCCTCAATGGCCTGCAGGTATATTTTCTCATCGGATGATTCTCTATATGTGCTCATTACATGTAGGATACATAGCTGCGATCCAAGTTCATCAGCAAGGAACAATGCATAGTCCAACGCATTATCTGAAAAATCGCTGAAATCTATGGGGACAAGTATTTTTTTCATGGCAGGATCTTTTTCCATATAATATTCAGTTATAAATATAATAATAATTATCTGAGGCCTCAGGTGTTAATTCTTTACTTATGTTATATTTAGGGTCAGATTTCAGTTATAGTTACAGCAATATTAAACTGTTCGGAATATGCATCTAATCCTGATATATGCCGGCGTATTGCTTGGAATTGTTCTTGAGGGCGAGATGGTCATGCTTTCATCCGTTATTGCGGCTCACAGGGGCTATTTGAATTTATGGATTGTCCTGATTATTGGTTTTTCGGGTACCCTTTCCGGCGACTGGTTTTATTTTTTCCTTGGCAGGAATAAAGGTAAAGACTGGCTGGAGAATAAACAGAAATTCAGTAGAAAAATAGGGATAGTTACCCGGCGACTTCAAAGATACCCTGTTATGGTCATACTGACCTACCGTTTTCTTTATGGTTTCAGGATGGTTGTCCCGGTCATTATCGGGACCAGCGAAATCAGGACCCGCACATTTTTAATTTTCAGCTTTTTAAGTACCTCACTCTGGTGCATGATATATGGCCTCCTGGGATACTTGTCGGGAGAGATCATTAAAACCCATCTGGCCCATATCGAGGATATTGAACTGGTAATAATAGGGTCCCTGCTATTGATCGGTGTCCTGATCTTTCTGCTGAAAAGGACTCGAAAGCAGAGAAATCCTTAAGCGGTAATCCACAGATCAGAATACCTGTGAACCAGGAAAGGAAAGGTCTCAGTCCTTACCCAGTGCCCTGCTGATCTCCTTCTCCTTGTAAAGACTGACCTGCGGGATCAGTTGCAGGAAGTCATCTTTTGTGCAGAGGGCTGGTCCCGGCCGCAGGGTCGTGGCTGTGCCTGCTGCTACAGCAGAGATGAGGGATTCCTCAAGGGTTTTTCCTGTGACCATTCCGTATACGAAACCCGCCACTGCTGAATCGCCTGCACCGATAGTGTTTACTACATCTACCTGTGGAGGGGAAGCCAGTAATAACTCCTTTCCTTTTAAAAGGAGGATCCCTCTGGCTCCCATGGAAACGAGCAGCGTACAATTTCCCAGTGCACATATTTCTCTTGCGGCATTAATAATATCATCCGGACCGTTCAACTCCCGTCCTGATAACCTGCTCAGTTCATGTACATTCGGTTTGATTACGTCAGGGGTCATATTGATGCAGGTTCTGAGTGCAGTCCCATCAGTATCGACGATAACAGCAGCACCCCTTTTTTTAACCAGATCCATGATCTTGCCATAGACCTGGGGATCGACTCCGCGGGGAAGGCTGCCGCTGATAATGACCATCTCAGGATCTTCAAGTTTCTCCACAAGGTGAATAAAC
>CAZILN010000323.1:0-5040 GCA_964540005.1 uncultured Bacteroidaceae bacterium
CAAAATGGTTTCGGCGGCACTTGATACTATACCATTCTACATGGGAGTTAAATTTTTTATTAAGTACCTGGATTTAGACCCGAATGCCGAATTCCTGGCCAGGGAACAGAAGAAAGAGAAGTACGAATGATCTAATATCCCGTTATCTGGTATGCCAGCTCCTCTGCTTTTATGGTGCATGCATTAACAATAATTCCCGCCATTTTATAATATTCTTCCCGCTCCCCCAGTGTTGTATTAATATACTCAAGTAATTCCTGATCAGATTTTTCCCTTATCAGAGGTCGGTTATCCCGTGCATCTTTCAGAATATTAAAAATATCTTCCGGTTTCATTTCCAGGTAAACACTTATCCCCTTAGAGTTGATTATTTCCATATTATTCCTGTGAACAGGCACTCCTCCACCGGTGGAAACAACCAGGTCATCCATAAGAATGATCCGTTGCAGCAATTCGGATTCCATTTCCCTGAAATCAGTTTCACCCCTTTCTGCAAATATTTCATTAATGGTCTTGCCGTGCGAGCGCTCGATCTCCTCATCCATATCAAGGAACCTGATATTGAGGGTGCCGGCCAGCTCTTTGCCAAGAGTGGTTTTACCGGAACCCATAAATCCTATTAAAAAAATTCTCACAGGTTTAATACTTTGTGATTCCTACAAGTCGAGTGTCATCTGGGGAGAATCCTTTTCTGTGATCTCAGGCTGGTCATCCCCCTGAGGATCAGCAAGCTCATCTGATACCTCCTCTTCAGGTTCATCACTCATGATGGGTTCAATCTCATTGATCTTTTCCACCTGGTAGCTGGTCATCCGTTTCCCTTTGGCCTTATAACTCTTAATACCAATAAATTCGGCTACTTCAATGATTTCATTCTCACGGTCCTTATTCTTACCGCCGAATTTTATCTCAAACCTCGGATACTCCACAACAGAAAGATTGATCAGCCTGGATTCAGGATTCTCTCCTATAAAACTTGTCAGTTTCTCAAGAGGATCAACGGAAAACCGCTTTATATAATGATAGCTTAACTCCGCATCGTAATAAACTGCTGAAAAGATCTTTTTGGGTTTGAATTTCTCGATGAGGTAGAGATCATCCTCAAAATGGTTTTCAAGACTGTAGGAACATATCCTGAATGAACCGGACCTGGTAATGACAAGCAATTTATCATCCCCGGTAAATTCTCCCAGGAACTTGCCCCGCCCATCGGCATTCAGCCTGAGCACGTCCTCATCAAACCAGATCTTTCTCCCACCCAGGGTGCTGACCCCTTCCTCTTTCATGACAATCTTATGCACACTGTGCCGGGTCAGGATGTTCCCTATTGAATCCCTTCCTTTTATGGCCAGCTCGCTGAAATCCATCTCAAAGTTCAGGTTTTTCAATCTTGGTTTAGGCTTGAGGAATACTTTTATAACTTCAGCTTCCCCATTGGGGTTGGCACTGAAATACAGTATCCTGGACCTGTCATTATTTTTGGTAAAGTTATATTCCTTTTCCCTGGTTATTCCCGTAATGGCAGCCCTCTTCATCATGATATTCCCCGATTTGCCGTCACGGTATACCACGTTATAGATGGTCCGGGTATCGTTTTTCTTAAACACGGCAATATGGATGATTTCGTTGCCAACAAAAACTTTATCATCCACTTTGGTAATTACATAAGTGCCGTCCCGCCTGAAAGTAATTATGTCATCTATATCGGAACAGTCGCATACGTATTCATCCTTTTTCAGACCGGTGCCAAAGAAACCTTCTTTTCTGTTAACATAGAGTTTCTGGTTGGCTACTACTACTTTTGTAGCAACAATGGTATCAAAATTCCTTATTTCAGTTTTTCGTTCCCTGCCCTTGCTGTATTTCTTTTTAATGTGCCTGAAATAATTAATTGTATAAGGAATAATGTTGTCGAGGTGGTTCTTCACCTCTTCAATTTCTGTTTCAATATCTGCTATATGTTCATCAGCTTTTTTGGAATCGAATTTTGATATCCTCTTGATCTTTATCTCTGTAAGCTTGACAATATCTTCCTCCGTTACCTCCCTGCGCAGATTCTTTTTATAGGGTTCGAGCCCGTTATCAATGGCCTCAATGACTGCCTCCCATGTCTCACATTCCTCTATGTCGCGGTAGATCCTCTTTTCAATAAATATTTTTTCAAGGGATGATAAATGCCAGTCAGCCTCCAGTTCGTTCAGCCTGATCTCCAGTTCCATCCGCAGCAGCTCCACTGTATTATCAACGGCTTTGCACAGCATATCACTGACCGCCAGGAACCTGGGCTTCTCTTCATCTATTATGCATGAGTTGGGAGAAATGGAGACCTCGCAATCTGTAAAAGCATAGAGTGCATCAATGGTTTTATCGGGGGAGATGCCCGCAGCCAGATGCACCTGTATCTCAACATGCTCGGCCGTATTATCATCTATTCTCTTAATTTTGATCTTGCCCTTTTCATTGGCTTTTATGATGGATTCGATCAGGATCCCTGTTGTCTTTCCAAACGGGATCTCGGTTATTACCAGTTGCTTCTTATCCACCCTTTCGATCTTTGCCCTTACTCTTACAGCACCACCTCTCAGTCCGTCATTGTACCTTGAAAAATCCGCGAATCCCCCGCTGGGGAAATCTGGAAGGATCTCAAATTTTTTACCCTGTAAATAGTTGATGGAAGCATCTATCAGTTCTATGAAGTTGTGGGGGAGTATCTTGGAGGCAAGTCCCACTGCAATACCCTCCACTCCCTGTGCCAGCAATAATGGAAACTTAACGGGAAGGGTAAGGGGTTCCTTGTTCCGGCCGTCGTACGACAATTTCCATTCCGTCGTTTTTGGATTGAATACTACCTCGAGGGCAAATTTTGAAAGCCGTGCCTCAATATACCTTGCCGCGGCAGCATTATCACCGGTAAGTGTATTCCCCCAGTTTCCCTGTGTATCTATCAGCAGGTCTTTCTGTCCAAGTTGTACCAGGGCGTCCCCAATTGATGCATCCCCGTGCGGATGGAACTGCATGGTATGCCCGATGATATTCGCCACCTTATTATAGCGCCCGTCATCAAGCCTCCTCATGGAATGGAGTATCCTGCGCTGAACAGGTTTCAGTCCGTCTGCCAGGTGGGGAACAGCCCTTTCCAGTATGACATAGGACGCATAATCCAGGAACCAGTCCCGGTACATCCCTGATAAATGAACTGCCTTGTGAAGGTCTTTTGATGTGGGCGGACCTGTCGGGTCTCCCTCCTCTTCCAGCTTTTCCACCGGTTCAATATTTTCCAGCCTATCTGTCTCTTCCTTGCTCACTTTATTCTACTAAATCTTCTTCAATTTTTAGATTATCAATTATAAAGACCTGCCTGTCTGGAGTATTCTTGCCCATATAAAACTCCAGCAGCTGACCGACCGCATCTTCCCTGCTGAGATTGACAGGATCGAGTCTTATGTTTTTTCCAATGAAATGTTTGAATTCATCAGGAGATATCTCTCCCAGCCCCTTGAACCTGGTTATCTCCGGATTGTTGCCCAGCTTTTCGACCGCCCTGATCTTTTCCTCTTCAGAATAGCAATAAATTGTTTTTGTTTTGTTCCTTACCCTGAACAGTGGTGTCTGCAGGATGAATAAATGTCCTTTTCTAACCAGGTTTGGAAAGAACTGCAGAAAGAAGGTGATCAGAAGCAGGCGGATGTGCATACCGTCCACATCGGCATCAGTGGCTATTACCACATTCTTATACCTGAGGTTATCGAGGCCCTCTTCAAGATCCAGGGCTGCCTGCAGGAGGTTGAACTCCTCGTTTTCATACACGATCTTTTTCGTCAGGCCATATGTGTTCAATGGTTTTCCCTTCAGGCTGAAAACTGCCTGTGTTTCCACATCCCGGGATTTTGTTATCGAACCGCTGGCCGAATCCCCTTCGGTTATGAATATGGTCGTCTCCAACCGCCTCTCGTGATTCGAATTATAATGGACCTTGCAGTCCCGCAGTTTCTTATTATGCAGGTTGGCTTTCTTTGCCCGTTCCCGCGCCAGTTTCTTGATGCTGGAAATGGCCTTTCTTTCTTTCTCCGATTCAATTATCTTTTTCAGCAGGATGTCTGCTGTCCCGGGATTCTTATGAAGGTAGTCATCCAGGTCTTTCTTTAAAAAATCACTTATATAATTCCTCACGCTTGGCCCCTTGGGACCCATATCCTTTGACCCAAGCTTGGTCTTGGTCTGTGATTCAAAAACCGGCTCCTCTATCTTAATACTCAGGGCGGCTACAATGGATTGCCGGATATCAGAAGGGTCAAAATCTTTCCGGAAGAAATCCCTGATGGTCTTTATCAGTGCCTCCTTGAAGGCAACCAGGTGGGTCCCGCCCTGGGTGGTATGCTGTCCGTTTACGAAGGCAAAATATTCATCGGTATACTGATTGCCGTGTGTCATGGCCAGCTCGATATCATGATTCTTAAGATGAATAATCGGGTAAAGTCCGGGTGCACTCAGGTTCTCGTTCAGCAGATCCACCAGTCCGTTCCGCGATACATACTTTTCCCCGTTTACCGTAATGGTGAGTCCGGCATTCAGGTATACATAGTTCTTAACCAGGGATTCAATATATTCCAGTATATAATGATAATTGCCGAACATCTCCCTGTCAGGGACAAAGGATATCAATGTCCCGTTATCCAGTTCGGAGGGTGATTCTTTGCGTTCCTTTTCCAGGTTACCTGTTGCAAATTCAGCCTGTTTCATCCTGCCTTCCCTGAAGGACTGAACTTCGAAATGGGAAGAAAGAGCATTTACGGCCTTGATGCCTACCCCGTTTAATCCGACAGATTTTTTGAAGGCCTTTGAATCGTACTTGGCGCCGGTATTCATCTTTGAAGCTACATCCACAACTTTCCCCAGAGGGATTCCGCGTCCGTAGTCCCTTACCTTTACAATGGCATCGGTAATGCTTATCTCGATGGTTTTTCCAAAACCCATCATGTACTCATCCACGGCATTATCCAGTACCTCCTTGAGCAGGATATATATACCATCATCACGGGA
>CAZILN010000324.1:0-22739 GCA_964540005.1 uncultured Bacteroidaceae bacterium
ATGGCCCGTTTCCAGAATAACGGCCAGAGCTGTATTGCTGCAAAAAGATTTATCATCCAGGACAGCATATATGAAGACTTCCTCTCAGGTTTTACCACCCTGGTAAAGGAACTGAAAACAGGTGACCCCATGGACCCGGAAACCATCATCGGTCCGGTTGCCCGCAAGGACCTCCTCCTGGAGCTCGAGGACCAGATCAACCAGATCATTACCAGCGGAGGTAAGATCATTTGTGGTGGTAAGCGTCTGGGACGTACCATTCTTGAACCGACTATTGTTACAGAACTCGATATTGATGACCCTGTTAATAAAGAAGAACTCTTCGGTCCGGTTATACCAATTTTTAAATTCCATAGTACTGAAGAAGCTATCGGGATGGCCAATGAAACCCCGTTCGGACTGGGTGCCAGTGTATGGACAAAAGACGAGGAAAAAGCTGCACGGGTAGCAGCAGGGATAGAATCCGGTACCGTTGCTGTAAACGGAATGGTGAAATCCGAACCAGGACTCCCCTTTGGCGGGATTAAGGCCTCCGGCTTCGGAAGGGAATTATCCCTGTATGGCCTGCGTGAATTCCTCAATATTAAGACAGTGAGCTATTATTGAGCCCGCAGATTGATCAAACATTGCAGTGTTATGACTTCTGGTCCGGCACAGATTGCTGATCCTCCGGAATAATTCAGTCAGCCTTTTCTGTTTGTCCCCAGTTACCCCTCCTGGTTTGTGTCTTCAGGGATTTATTTAAAAGAGCAAGGAACTCATCCCTGGGTACATCCTCCGCACCAAGGCTTTTCAGGTGAGCGGTGGACTGCTGCACATCGATAAGGTCGAAGTCCCATTTCCTGAGCTGTTGAACAAGATGATACAGGGCTGCCTTGGACGCATCCCTTTTACTGTGAAACATTGACTCTCCGAAAAACACGCCTCCGAGTGAAACTCCGTAGAGTCCGCCAACCATCTGTCCGTCAAGATAAGTTTCCACCGAATGGGCATAGCCGGCCTGGTGAAGTTGCACATAGGCCGTTTTCATTTCAGGGGTGATCCATGTTCCCGGCTGGCCTTTCCTGAGTATCCTGGCACAGCTTTCTATAACAGTTGTAAAATCACTGTCGAAAACCACTCTGAAGTTTTTGTTCCTGACCGACTGTTGCAGGCTTTTGGATACCTTGAACCGCTGAGGAAAGAGTACCATTCTCGGGTCAGGACTCCACCACAGAATGGGACTGCCTTCAGCATACCAGGGAAATATCCCCATTGAATAAGCTTCCAGCAGGACAGGTATGGCAAGATCACCTCCTTGTGCCAGCAATCCGTCTTCACCGGCATCAGCGGGATCGGGGAAGATCCAACTGCGGTATTTGTCAGCTCTGTCACTCATACAGTGTCTGAGATCAGGTTCCGTGACTCCCCGGCAGGAACACCCTGAAAATACTGCCCTTTCCTTCAGCGCTCTCGACTTCGAGGCGGCCCCGGTTCAGTTCAATGAATTCCCTGACAAGGCTGAGTCCCAGGCCCGATCCCTTTTCATTGGCAGTTCCCGGATTGGACAGGCTTTCCTTCAGGGCAAACAGCCTTTTCTGGTTGGCCGGACTGATCCCCACTCCTGTATCCCTTACTGTCAGCAGGGTCTCTCCTTCCGTCAATTCAGCCTCTATCGCCACTGATCCGTCACGCGGTGTGAATTTGATGGCATTTGATATCAGGTTCCTTACGATGGTCCGGAATGTATCTTCATCACACCAGGCATTGATCTGCGGGTTTATATCACAGCGCAGCTTTATCCCTTTCTCAGAAGCGCCTTCCCTGAACAGTATGATCATATCACTGACAACCGGGTTCAGGGGAACTGATGAAGGTACTATCCGGATTTTACCGGTCTGCATCCTCGACCAGTTCAGCAGGTTATCAAGAAGGATCAATCCGCGTGCATTGGTTTCATGGATCACCCTTATGGCTTTGTGTACATCTTCAGGATCCATCTGGTCAGAATGATCTGCAAGGGTTTCTGACACAGAATTCACTACAGTGAGTGGATTCCGCAGGTCGTGGCTGATCACCGACTGCAGTTTGTCCCGGGTACTGACCAGTTGTTGCAATTCCTCATTCTGCTGCCTGATCTGATCATTCTTCTCATTCAGCTCAATATTGACCTCCTGCTCGTAAGATAGTTTTTCCTCCAGGAATTTCTTCTCCTGTGTCTCCAGCATCAGTTTTACCTCAGATTCCTTTTTATCGGCAATGATTCCTTCCTGCCGCCTTATCAGTTCCACAACCAGCCTGGGTATATGCAGGAGCATTATCCCGAACATCGCCATGTACATCGATTTGTAAAAGTGTCCGGCCGGGTCCGAGGATACAACCATCCCGATCAGGGACTTATCAATATCGGGATACCTCATGTAGTAGATCAGGTTGAAACAGAAGATGGTATAGACCGTGGCAAATATCACCAGTTTACGGTCATAGCGCAATACCGAAAGAAAGAGGAGAATATGATAAATAAAAATAGAAGCTGTAACTGAAACCGCCAGTTCGGAAAACAGAAGGGAATAAACATATATATGAAGTGACAGTACACTGACATCGACAAATACAGACATATACCTGATCCAGTATGGAATCTTTCCCATCCTGAACATCAACTGCAGGAAAACATTGTAGACAATGAAAATGGACACCGGGATAACAGACCAGGAGGCCTCCCGTACCTGACCCTTGAAGAACATAACGATGATCAGCAGAAAGATCAGGACTACCAGAAGCCAGCGGAAACGCATGGCTATCTTCTCGCCATGGATGCCCCCGTCCTGATACAGGTAATGAAGGATCTCGGAATCGGCAGGAAGTACCCGTTTCATAAGTTCAGGTTAACTTGAGGCAAATGTTCATCTTTATAAATGTAAATACTATTATTAATTGCTGCAATGATTTACTAACTTAATCGTCTTTATTGTAACCAAACCTCAGACCCATGTTTCGTAATTATCTTGTCACTGCGTTCCGGACCATCTTCCGGCAGAAAGGATATTCCCTTATCAATATTCTCGGACTTGCCATAGGCATGGCCTGTACCCTGCTGATCCTGCTGTGGGTACAGGATGAGCTGAGTTATGACAGGTTCCATGAAAATGCCGATCGGCTGTACCGTGTTGAAGAGGACCAGTATTATTCAGGTGAAGTCTATCATGTCACTGTAACACCATACCCCAGTGGACCTGTATGGAAAGAAGAGATCCCTGAAATTGAAGATGCCTGCAGGTGGCAGTGGCCATCAGGTATGTTGTTTAAATACGGTGAAAAATCATTTTATGAGAGAGGCACAGTAGCTGTGGACTCCTCCTTCCTTACCATGTTCTCAATCCCCCTGCTTGAAGGTGACATCAGAACAGCACTGTCAGATCCCTGGTCAGCCGTATTGACAAGGGAAACGGCAGAAAAGTATTTTGGGGATGAGGATCCCCTGGGCCACTCACTTAATGTTAATGATGAATATGAGTTTACCGTCACCGGCATCATCCAGGAACCCCCGGCTAACTCAATAATGGACTTTGATATACTTGTGCCTTTTGAGTACATGAAAAAAACCGGGCAGTACCAGGACCACTGGGGGAGCAACTCGATACGCACCTATGTATTGCTGGATCAAAATGCTATTATAGATACTGTGAATGCCAAGTTGACAAGAGTTTACAAGCAGAACCTCACAGACGGGACAACCGATTTTATGGTGGCCTCATTCCCAAGAATACACCTGCACTCCCATTTCGGATACGGACATTCACCCGGGGCAATAGTGTATGTATACATCTTCTCTGCTATCGCCCTCTTTGTGCTGCTGATCGCCTGCATCAACTTCATGAACCTTACCACTGCGCGCTCTGCCAGCCGGGCCAGGGAAATCGGCCTGAGAAAGGTGACAGGAGCATACCGAAGGAATATAATTATCCAGTTCCTTGGTGAATCAGTCATACTGGCAACTATCTCACTTATTATTGCATTGATAGTAGTATCTGTTGTTCTTTTACCCTTTAATCGACTGTCAGGAAAGGAATTCAGCCTGGATCAGGTCTTCAATTACAGGTTTATCCTTGGTTTTATCCTGATCACTATTATTACCGGACTGGTTGCCGGAAGTTATCCTTCCCTGTTCCTTTCCTCATTCAAACCGGTTACTATTATGAAAGGTGAACTGAGCACCGGGAGCAGGAGCGGGTGGCTCAGGAAGGTACTTGTTATCTTTCAGTTTACCCTGTCAATCGGGCTGGCCATAGCCAGTATTGTCCTTTTCAACCAGTTGCAATATATGAGGAATAAGGATCTTGGCTACAATAAGGACCATATTGTCTATATGTCAATACGCGGAGGGAATATTCGGGACTCTTATGCCACTCTTAAAAATGAGCTGTTAAAAGATCCGCTGATACTGGGCGTTGCGGCCAGCAATCATGAGCCATCGAATATAGGCAGTAATTCAGGTGGCGCCGACTGGGAAGGCAAGGATCCGGAACTCAGATTACTGATAAGCACCAATGCTATTGATGTTGATTATACCAGGGTAATGGAAATTGAAATAAAGGAAGGAAGGAGTTTTTCAGATGATTTTCCCGGGGATATGGTTACAGATTCGACGGCACAGTATCTTATTAACGAGGAACTGGCCAGGATCATGGATGTGGAAGAAACCGTTGGCACCCGGTTCGAGATCTGGGGAATGAAAGGAACTGTAATAGGCGTCATGAAAGATTTTCATTTCCAGTCTACCAAGTACAAGATCGAACCACTCCTTTTTATACAGACACCGGTGGAGTGGCTGAATTATGCGGTCATCCGTATTGCCCCTGACGACGTGGTTAAGGCAGTTGAGGTCATTGAAAACACCTGGGAGGATATCATCCCTGCATACCCTTTCGAATACCAGTTTATGGATGAAGATTTCGATAACATGTACCGGGCGGAAGAACGTATGAGCACCCTGTTGAAGTATTTCACCGTCCTGGCATTGGTCATTGCATGTCTGGGCCTGTTCGGACTGGCTTCCTTCACCGCCATGCAAAAAACACGGGAAATCGGTATCCGGAAGGTAATGGGAGCCAGGGTGGGCACAGTTGTACTGCTGTTGATGCGAGAGTTCTCCATCCTTGTAGTGATTTCATGTGTACTGGGAAGCATTGCTTCCTGGCTGTTGATGAATAACTGGCTTCAGGATTTTGCCTACAGAACATCGCTATCATGGTGGATATTTGTGCTTGCTTCCCTGGCGGCACTTATCATTGCCATCCTTACGGTCAGTTTCCAGGCTGCCAGAGCCGCCCTGACCAACCCTGCAGATGCACTTAGGTATGAGTGACCCGATCGGATCGATTCAGTTATGCCAGGAAAGATCATCACTGCCCGCTGCAGATATTGGCGGTTTCATTGATAATTACCAGATCACATGGAACAATATCAATGAACTGATCAGCAAAAACCTCCAACAGCTTACTGATCCTAAAGACAAGACAATCCTCCTGCACAGCAACAGCTCGACTATTTGTGGAATTTTCAAAGAAATCGCTGAGCTTAAGCATAAGGTCAGAATCATCCAGACTGAATCACGCCCGGTAATGGAAGGCAGGATACAGGCCTCACGGCTGGCAGAGCTGGGATTCCAGGTGACCATCATCACCGATGCCAGCGTTAACAGGTATATGGAACAAGCAGATATTGCCATTCTGGGTGCAGATGCTGTTTATCCTGAATATTTCATCAACAAGTCAGGAAGCCATTCCATAGCACTGGCCTGCAGGGACAACGAAAAATCATGCCTGGTCGTTTGCGACAGCAGGAAACTGTGGCTGAACCAGTATAAAGACATCCCTGCAGGGGATGCTCATAATCAGCCTGCACCATCACATGAGGTCTGGAATGACCCGCCCGCCAATGTAATAATTGAAAACCACTACTTCGAAAGGATCCCAAACCGGCTCATAAACTGGTTTGTTTTCGAGGACCAAACCATAGCGGGAAATCATATCAATGAACTTGTCCGATAACGAACACTCCCTGTTCGCTAGTATTACAAATGCTGCTTCGTTCACAACTGTCTCATTTACTTGAATATAGTGAAAATCAGCGTAGTGCGTCATATTGCATGATATTTGAAGAATTTGACCAAAAAAGATATGGTTGCCCCTGTATCCATCACATCTTTCCTTTTTTCCCTCCACTCGATCCTTACTCCTTTTTCTGAAAACATGCATATGACCACCATGTGCAACGGGAAATATTTTGGCCAACCTGTACCTGGGATCAGGGCAGAGAAGTTCGCTCCTGAAATCATTTCACAGGAAGGACGTTATGAATATGCACCGCATTTCTCACCCAATGGTAAGGAGTTTTTATTTACAGTTCAGGATGATCGTGAGTCGGATTCTTACCTTATGCATTCAAAAATGATCAAAAAGATATGGACCGAACCCCGGAGACTGAGCCTCTCGAATGGCAGGAGATCAGCAGAAATGGAGGCTTTCTTCACTCCCGATGGTAAGAAAATATACTTTGCCGCTTATGATACAGGTTTGGATGTCAGGATATGGCAGACCAGGAACCGCCTGGTTAAAAACCCACAGGCCGAGTTACTTGACTCCCTGCTGAATGAGGGACCGGTCTTCTATCCCACTTCATCAGATAAAAACAGGATCTTTTACACAAATCTTTCGGAGATGAAAATCTATTCAGCCAGGAAAAAAAATGGCAGCTATTCTGTCCTGAAAGACGAACAGATCCCGTTTGGCGGACATCCTTTCATTGATCCCGACGAGCGCTTTATGCTGCTTGACGGGATAGAGGAGGATGGTCATGGGAAACGTGACATTTATGTGGTCGTTAAAATGAAGGACGGGACGTGGTCCGAGCCTTTAAACCTGGGGAAGGCGGTAAATTCTTCCTGTTCGGAGACATGCCCCTCCCTGTCACACGATGGCAAATACCTGTTTTTCAGCCGGTACGATGATCTGAATGAAATGTCCGATATTTACTGGATCGATGCCTCCATTATTGGTGAACGCATCAGAGAGGAGCTGGATATTAAGGTCCCTGTAGCAAGCCGTGAAGTTTTTTCTTTCTGGATCTTTTATGCAGCCATATTCTGATCAATGCTGAAAATACCTGTATAGCCCGATGCTCCGAGCATTTATAATAGTTGCTGGAATTATAATTTCAAGTTCTGCCTGTACCCGGAAAGATCCAAATAATAATTACACTGAAACAACAGGCGACTCCCTGTATGATGCCTGGATCACTCTTAGCGATAAGGGCATTCAGTCTGAGCAGCAGCTTAAAACAGAGCTCAGCAACCTGCAGATGGTCTATCCGGCAAGGGCATTAGCAAGGAGACAAAAAAGAAGGACCTTCCCCGGATTGTTTGATGAAAGGGACCTCCCCCTTTACGATAAATATCTTGAACAGCTTGAAAAGACCGGAGCGGAGGTTCACATTCAGAGCAAGTGGCTGAACGGCGTTTCAGTCCTGGCAAACCGCCAGCAGCTGGAGGAGATCAGGAATTTAAGTTTTGTAAGTGAGGTCAGCGATATTCATTTGCATGATCCCGACAGAACTTCCTTCCGTAATCCGCAACTCTCCGGGTTTCCCCCGTCCCCGGACTTTCCGGCCGATCCGTCTGACTTATATGAAAGTAACCATTATGGTCTTGCAGATGCGCAGCTTCAGCAGTTAAACCTTATTGCTCTGCATGAGAAGGGATTTACCGGGAAGGATGTCATCATCGCTGTCCTTGATACCGGCTTTGAGCTGGACCACCAGGCTTTTAATAACTCCAAACATTCCATCAGGGTGCTGAAGCAGTGGGACCTGGTAAATAATGACAGCCTGACGATCCCGGAAGAAGGAGATCCGGCGGAGCAGCACTATCACGGCAGTTTTGTCCTGGGACTGATCGCTGCCTGCATGCCTGGACAATTGATAGGAAGCGCATACGGTGCCAATTTCATACTCTGCAAACCGGAAGATGCCAATGAAGAATACCTGCTGGAAGAAAAATGGTTTGTAGCTGCCCTGGAATATGCCGAGTTTCATGGAGCTGATATTGTTTCCTCCTCATTGACTTTATATGATCACTATGCACAGGAGGAGATGGATGGAAAAACATCGGTCATGGCGGCAGGATGGAACATTGCTACCGGTAACGGCATAATAGGTGTCACAGGGGGAGGAAATGCCGGTCACGATAATGATCCTGCCCTTTCCCACCTGGGAGCTTCCGCCGATGCATTTGATCTGATCTCCGTCGGATCGGTTGATCAATACGGGCAAATTTCCAGCTTCAGTTCCGATGGCCCCACAACCGACGGCCGTATCAAACCGGAAGTCCTGGCCCGCGGAACCGATGCTTACACGGTCTCACCCATCGATAAAGAATTGTATATTCCCATGAGTGGAACATCAATGGCAGCCCCTTTAATGGCGGGGGCCATTGCCTGCCTGCTGCAGGCCCATCCTGGCTGGGACACAGAGGAACTGCGAACCAGCCTGTTCAGTTCGGGAGATTATTTCAGGCAGCATGGCAAACCGGATAGCCTGTATATTCATGGTTACGGGATACCGGATATAAGCCGGGCTGCAGGGATCCAATAATAAATATACCTATGAGAAACCAAAAAGAAATCGTTAACCAGATATTGATTTTTTTAGTGATTACTACTGTTATCTCATCCGGGATCTTTATCTGGATGTTCAGCGGCGCCAGGGACAGTATGCCGGCGGTTTTAGCTATGATGTGCACCCCGGGTATTTCAGCTGTCATAACCTCCCTGATCTTTAAGGACAGGATAGGCAGTTTCGGCTGGAAACCGGGGAAAGCCCGTTTTCTTCTCTATGCTTACCTCCTGCCCCTTGTTGTATCTATTATTGGATATGGACTGGTATGGATGAGTGAGTACTCAGCATTTACCCCCGAACAGGTAGTGAACTATAAATGGGCTAAAATGATTGGATTTGACCTGCCTGCACCATTCATTGCCGGTCTTCTTTCAAAAATGATAATTGCCACCCTGTTAACCGTTCTACCGGTTTTTGGTGAAGAAGTTGGCTGGAGCGGTTTTCTGACCCCAAAGCTGCGCAAATTATTTTCCGTGCCTGTCACCTCACTGATAGTCGGTGTTTACTGGTCCGTATGGCATTACCCGGCAATTATCGGTGGGTTTTACGGAAACGATGCGCCACTGTGGATCTCACTGCCAGGTTTTTCGATGGTATTAGTTGGAGCTTCGTTTATCCGGACTGTCCTGGCCGATAAATCAAAGAGTTTATGGACCGGTGTACTGCTCCATGCAAGCCACAATGTGATCCTCATGGGCATGTTTCATGAAATGACTGTTGATAAGACAGGCATTGTCGATTACCTGGTGTCTGAAACAGGTATTTTTCTTGGATTGGTATATATCCTTGTTGCCCTGGTATTCTGGAGGATCCAGATAAATGGCAGATCATTAAAGTTTTATGGGTGAGGAATACTCAGAGATAATTGGCATCTTTATAGTATATTAAAATACGCGATCATGAAGATCCTTCTCTCTCTTTTACCGGCGGTTATTCTATTGGGTTCATGCCAGCAAGCTGACCAATACATACATGACCAGGACAAATTCCCTCATCTTGAAGGAGATTATCTTGGACAGGACCTGCCCGGCGACTCTGCCGTTCTTTTTGCACCGGGTATTGTAGGAACAGGAATGTACACCCGTGATATTACAATATCCCCGGATGGAGATGAAATTTTCTTCTGTGTCTCCATTGGTGGCTTCAAGTATACGGCCATAATCTGCTGCAAGAGGCTTAACGGGGTCTGGACAAGTCCCGAAGTAGCATCATTTTCAAAAGAAGCCACAGATCAGAATTTTGAACCAGCCTTATCCTCAGACGGCCAGAACTTATTCTTTTTATCCACCAGGGACGGAAATGAAGATATCTGGATGGCAGAACGCCAGGGGGATGGCTGGGGGGAAACCAGAAATCTTGGTGCCCCTGTAAGCACTGAAGATGCCGAATACTTTCCTTCGCTCACAAATGACGGTACCATCTATTTTACCCGTTCAAAGCCGGGTGAAGCGAGTTTTGCATATCGGTCGCGATTCACAGATGGCAGCTACCGGGAACCGGAACTACTGCCCGAACAGGTAAACTGCGGCAGCAACCGCTTCAATGTATACGTATCGCGCAATGAAGATTTTGTGATTATCCCGGCAATTGGGATGGAGGATTCCTATGGTGGGGTGGATTACTACATTTCATTCAGATCAGAAAATGACAGCTGGAGCGAACCACAAAATATGGGTCCTGAACTAAACACCCCTGCTACAGGCGAATACTCCGCCAGCATATCGCCAGACGGGAAATACCTCTTCTTCATGAGCAACCGTTCCCCCGACAGCTTGGATTATGAATGGAATTATAAAAACCTTCGAAAACTGTATGATAATCCGGGCAACGGAAACTCGGCCATCTACTGGATCAGCACCGGGTTCATTGAAGACCTGAGAAAGCAGGCAACCTGGAACTGAAAGTACCTCCTCTGTAAAGATGTCTTTCCCTGTCCTCTTTGATTTTACTCCCCGAACCTGATACTCTCATCATGCACCGTATTGACCTCCAGCTTGGCGATCATGCTGAGGTCTTCCACGTCCTCTTCCATCTCTATATCCTCCCTGTTGTAATGCCAGTTTAAACTCACCTCTCCTCCCTTTTCCTGGTATTCCTTCAGCTTGAGCATAATATACAGTATCCGTTTGGATGAGCTTGTATTGAAATATGTCAGTTTAAAGTTAAAGGTGATCGCCTTACCCACTTCGGCCATATACTGCTCCAGCCATTTCAGCAGGGGTTCGTAAAATTCCACTGTATTTTCCAGGTAGGATTCACCGCTCAGCTCACAAATCCCCGTTTCAGCATTAAAATCGACGGCAGGTACATCATATTCCCCGTGGCTTCCCCTGATAACTAAATTTTCCATATTGAGATCATTTATTCAGTGTCACAGAAATCGTTATGAATGAATTTTTCCTGTCAACAGGCATTACCTCTATATCCAGTGGATTCTCAGAAGTTATGGCAAGCTGTATCAGTCCGATATCGGCTCCCTCCCTGTCCTCTTTGACTGCTGTAAGGTGTTCACGTTTCAGTTTTCTCAAATCTTCTTTATCCAGCTTGTTGATCTGCTGGCAACGTTCCACTACTTCATTGATATTTTCATTCCTGATGAGGTTACCGGTTATAAACTGATAATTGTCCTTTTCATCAAGCATAACAAGACTTCCTATACCCGGACCTTCATCTGAACCTATTACAATTTTCTCTGAGGAATACTGGCTGATATTCTGAGCCAGTTCGATAAAAACCTTGAATAGTTTTGGTTTCGCACCCGGATGCATACTGATGAGTTTCCTGATATAATTACCCATAATATTCAGTACTACCTTATCTATGGGGCCCTTATAGGAAATAAGTACATTTTCCCCGGCATGGCAATGATAATCCACAAGGCTGAACGGTTTTCTGTCTTTCATGGTATTACAATTTTATTCCCAGTACAGTTATATCATCCCTCTGTTTCTCATATTTCTGGAATGAGACCAGTTCATAGTCAAGTCGATTTTTCTGCTCGCTCATTGGCAGGTCCCGGACTTCTGCAAGTATTCTCACGATCCTTTTGGTGCTGAATTTTTCCCTTCCGGGTGAAGGCTGGTCGGCCAGTCCATCTGTTGTCAGGTAAAGCATATCCCCCCGTTTCAGCTCCAGTTCATTTACTGTAAATTCCATATCCCTGAAAAATGGTCCCCCTACCCCTTTGCGGTCTCCCTGCAACCTGACGGGACCGGAACTGCCACTGGTATAAAACAGGGGCCTGCGGGCTCCTGTAAAACAGATACTGACTCTTTCACCATAATCCCCGTCAGGAATTCTGATACGCTCAATGCTGCACAGGCATACATCCATCCCGTCTTCATTTTCGGTCCTGTCCTGTCTCAAAGCCAGGCGCACCCTCCGGTCCATCTCCTCGAGAACAGACCTGGTGTCATGAATCGCTTTTTCCGTGACAATAACATTCAGCATACGGGATCCGACCATGGACAGGAATCCGCCGGGAACACCGTGCCCTGTACAATCCACTACAGCCAGCAATATTTTTTCCTTGCTGTCAGATTCAGAGCTTACCCTGCTCATCCAGTAAAAATCACCTGATACAATATCTTTCGGGTTATAAATAATGAAATTTTCAAAGTAACTGCCGAGCTCATCCGGTAGAGGCAGGATGGCCTGCTGTATGGTCAGGGCATAGTAGATGCTTGACTGGATATGTTCGCGCTGGGCCGTGATCTCTTCCTTCTGCCGGGTGATTTCAATATTCTGCCTTCGTATTGATTCATTTTTCTCTTCCAGTTCCCGGTTAGCCGCTTTCTTTATACGGTAAGCCCTGATTACGGCCCCGATCAATCCTGCACCCAGGATAAACATAAGCCCGAAAAGCAGGAGAATATTTTTCTGACGTTCTATGGTATCTGTCTGGGTGGCCAGCACATCTGTCTGTGCCTCAATCTGCCTGGCCTGTTTCTGGATATTCCGGCGCTGTTCCTGCAGAATATCACTGCTTGTTTCAATATCGGAGAGAAGTCCCGACAAGCGGTCATTCTGCTGGCTGATCTCTGCTTCTTTTTCCCTGAGTACCTGCTCCCGATTTTGAAGCACCTGGTTTTTAGCCTTAAGTACAGCCTGCTGGTCCAAAATTTCAGCAGTAAGTGTATCCAGTTCCGACATTTGTCCAGTGATCTCAAGGTTCAGTGAATCTATATCCTTTCTGCGTTCCTCAAGCATTCCTTTTTGCGCTTCCAGGTCTGCACTCACCTCATGCAATTCCATCCTGACAGCCTCAAGTTCCTTTTCGGATGCGCGGTATATTTCTCTCAGGTCGTCTTCCCCCCCTCCTGCATACAAGATCCTGTCGGATACCTGTAAGCCTGTTGCATCTATATTCCCTTTATTGATCTCAAAGGATTTCCCGCCAAGATTCAAGGCCAGCATATTGATCATGATGTGCTCGTAATCCGGACAACTGTCGGTAACCATCAATATCTGCTGTCCGCCAATCTTTCCGGCAATCCGCTTGATATCCGGATTCCTGCTTGCGGCCACATACAGGACATGGAAAGAGTTTATATCCTTAATCCTTTTTATATAGGTGACCGTGAAGGGCTTTCCTTTAAGCTTATCGGTCCCCGCTTTAAAACTCAATTCATTATATACCGCAGGAGAGCCAAACACACCAATCTTGTATTGCGGGACATACTCCTCCCCCTCCCAGTTTACATAGCTGGAGAAAAGAAGGGTGTATTCGGCTTTCGTCCGGTCACGGCTGAACATCTGGGCATGAAGTCCAACTGTGCCAACCAGGCTCAGAAAGAGCAGTGCCGTCATTCCCTTAAGCTGTGCTGACATGTAATCAACCCTTATTATTCGCTTCATCATATCCCCCTTTAACAAAGGTAAGAATTATGGACGGATGCCTGAATATTAAAATTACAGATCCGGTTTATATCATATTAATTCAATGTTCCGGTACAAATAATGGAATTTTACACTATTTTCAGGTCCTGAACCAGGCCGCGCCTTGCTTAAGCTATTATATCAGGACAGTATGAAAATACTGAGAAATTACATCTTATTATTGACGTTTTTCCTGCTTTCCCTCAACGGGAATTCACAGGCTCCATATGGGAAGGTCCCCGATTATACCGGGGAGATAATGACCTATAAGCTGAAGTACGGCATCCTGAATATCGGTTATGCTACCATTTCCTGCCTGGCTGACCAGTCCGGAGACAGCATACATATTAAGGCGGAAGCGCAAAGTTCAGGATTCATCAAAATGATTAAAGATATCGATTACCGCTTTGAATGTTATATGGATCCTGAATCCGGACTGCCGGTTTCTGCGATTCGCAGCCTTAAGGACGGCAGGAATAATCTTTATAATGAGTTGCTCTTTGACCAGGCATCCAGGAAAGATTCCACAATCATTTACAGCCAGGCGTCAGGAAAACACATAGTTGGGAAAAATATGTATGACCTTTTAACCGGTTTCTTCCACTTCAGAAAGAACTATATTGACGTTTGCAATGATCCTGGTGATGAAGTAATAATAAAGACATTTTTTTCGGATGAATTATGGGACCTGAAGATCAGGTATGGGAAACGAGCAACTATCGAAACCAAATACGGAAAACTTGATTGTATAATGTATAAGCCCATAACTGTGATCGGGCGGTTCTTCCGGCATGATGATGACATGCTGGTATGGTTTACCGATGATGAATCTGCGGTCCCGGTGGAGATCCGCCTGAACCTGATCCTGGGTTCCATCCGTGGACATCTTATCGATTACCAGCCTCCTGAAAACAGTAATACAAGTATGGTCAAACAGGAGTAGACAAACAGAACCTGCCATTAATACCAAAGCGATCCCGACCTGTCTTTGCCTGAAGTAATTAATTTACTGTAAACAAATCCTGAAAAAAGGATTATGCCTTCACCTGTAATAGAGATCCGGAAATCTGCTAATCCCCGGGAAACAACAAGTCTTTAGCTTGTTGCCTGCTCAACCACAGAAGTGCACTGGTAACCAGTATAGTTATACACGGAACAGCAGTAAACCAAGTATTTCCGTCTTCAACAGGAGTAAGCCAGGCATATAATAATGCGATGCCGACAAGCAGAGTCCCGAGAGCCATAATCGTCACAAAGATGCCCTGGTTCTTAGGTTTCATCAATACCATCAAAGCCCCGATTCCCATAGCCAGTATGACACATCCCGGCCATTGGAGCCAGCCATGATAGACAGGTTCACCTCCCGACATTTCTACCAGGGTGTTAGGGAAAAAGATGTAACCAAGACCGTAGACTATGCAAAGAATTGCATAAAGCACGAGAGAAATTTTCAGAATTACCGGATAATTGTTTTCTGCCATAACAGTAATTATTTAAACATTATCTTCTTTGTCACCTCTTTGTTCTGTAACCGGACATTCATAAGGTAAAAGCCCGAAGGTATATCATCGCGATCGAAACTGAATTCTGCAGCATTGATAGCCTCATCCCTGCGTACGAGCTGTCCCAGCATATTATACAGCTCAATACTGCGGATAGGATTGTCGGAACTGCTTTCTATAAATACGGTTGAAGTCACTGGATTGGGGAATATCCTCAGGTTTTCGGACTGAATGGCGCTTTCTGTGCCTACCGGGAATGTTTTGAGGTCCAGTGCGATGGCTGCCCTTGGACAAAAATAACCCATAATGGTATCAATAAAGGCCAGTGCCTTCTGCTTGGATGCATATGGATTGGCTTTTGAGCCAAAGCCAGTAGCCCCTAGAGTCGTATGATCCGTATTTACATCTGATGAATCATACCATGCCCATGGTTCCAGTCCGTCTGCTTTTCCGGGAAAAGGGAAATATCCTTCATATGGGCTTCGGCTCTGAGCTTCCAGGGTATATGTATCATCAAACCCGGCATCGACAAATGCCTGGTTGATGTTCAGAAAGTTTGCATACCTGGTAAGATCTTGGCTTCCGCTTACCTCAACAATGGGCGTACCTGTAGCAAGTACAATAACAACCTTAGTATCATAAGGTGTTGTTGCGTCATACAATCCATGGAAAGCAATCACAGGTATGTCTCCATCCTCTATCCAGATGGTATCTCCTATGGCTCCTCCCAAATTCAGCACCAGGTGAATGTCCGAAGTGTGTCCGGGATTGCTGTAATTGTTATACCCCGGGGTTCCTCCTTCGCCATTAAAACCACCCCAGATTGCCTGGTTGATAAAAGAAGCACCCAATTCGTCCTGGAACTTGAACAGGTTAATTTCCGACTCCTTATCCAGGTAGCCTGCGGCCAGGGCAGTATATCCGCCCGAATTGGAACCGCCAACGGTAATTTTCATGGTATCTATCTTGTAAATATTGTCACCATAAGCATCTGCTTTAAAGTACCTTACACAGGCGCGGGCATCCTGGGCCGAGCGGTACACAGCAGTCATAATCGTTCCGGCTCTGTCATCCTGTTTTTCAGCCATGGGGTTCCATCCAAGCCTGTATTCCATAGAGACTGCCACCCATCCTCTTCTGGCAAATTGTGTACACATTTCTACCATGCAGCTATCCACCTTGTTACCAAATGGCAAAGTATTTATTCCTTTGGGAAGATAACTGCCTGCATGGGCCAATATGATCAATGGACGCATTTCTTCAGGATCTCCATCAGGTGTATAAACATCCATCAGCAGATCTTGGAGAACCGGCACCCCGGTCATGACCGAATAGTTCTCACCGTACTTGACGTTCTCTTCTACCGTAACATCGGTGAAGACTTCTTCAAGATACCGGTTCTGGGCACTGGATTGAATAGTAATCAAACCAATGGCGACAATAAGACAGGAATGTAGAATTCTCTTCATAGCATCAGTATTAAGTTTTGTAGCTTATTGAGTCCTGTTACATCGGGTCCTGTAAACAAATGTATTAAAATTATGTTATAAAGCATTTATAAAATCAGTATTAAAATATGCCTTTATCCAGTTCCACCAGTACGCTGAAGTAGGCCAGTCTCCCAATGAATGGCCCCCCATAGGTTTGATACACCCTGTTGTTAAGTAGATTCGAAGCACCTGCCTTAAATGTAGTGTGGATTTTAGGCACCCTGTAATTCACCTGTGCATCCATCATGCCGTAAGCCGGTATATTACCGGTAAACTGAGGCGAGCCCTCAAACAGGAAGCCCTGCTGCCATTTATAATTCACATAAAATCCACAATTCTTCAGGTATATTACAGGAAGCCGCTCCGATATCCGGTTCATGAGATTGATCTGTGCCAGAATATCCCTTCCTGATATACCGATATTGAATTTGTTTTCCGGTGTATTAAATGCAGGAATGATTGGATCATCCGATCCTCGCCTGTCAAGCCGGTTGAAGGAATAATTACCGATCAGCGAATAGTATTTTCTGAATAAATAATTGAGTCCTATGCTGAATCCCTGGGTGGTCACAATATCGGGTGAATTGGCTGAAACCCTGTAAAACTGTGTACTTCTGATAATACCGGTACCCGGATCAAATCCCAGTGTTGATCCCAGTTTGAAGCCCAGGAAATCCCGGTACACACTGAAATAATAACTGGCATCAATGAAGAGCTTGTTGAAAAGGGTACCCTTATAGCCCACTTCTATTGATTTAACTTTTTCGGGCATGACTGGAGGAATATCGAACCATTCCAGTGTATCCCTGTTGAGCCGGCTGTAGTAATTTATAAGGGATGGTACCGTCACCAGGGAGTCAAATCCATTGATATTTCCAATCAGTATAGCCCGTCCCACATCATAGAAAAGATACTGGTCCTGCAGGGTGGGATTGCGGATAGCAGAAGAAAAAGAGATCCTGAAATAATTGTTAGCATCATACCGGTAAACAGCCGATGCAGCCGGTGAGAACAGGAAATCAAAATTCTTATTTTTATCCAGCCTGGCAGTCAGCGTTGCAATCAGGTCTCCGTCCATATATCTTTTTTCGATGCTTGTATAAAAACCATATTCATAATTAGTAATTACCACACTTCCCGTATCACTGAATATTGTACCCGATGACCTGGGAGTGTACATTCTGTAACTGCCTCCAAGCACTATATCTGCAATTTCTTCGGTAATCTTATACTCCCCATGGATATGGGTCAGGGATGATTTGTCTTTGAACCCGGATCCTCCTTCGAGAAACCTGGCACTGGTGGTTATTTTTTTAAATGTAGTATCAAATGCCTCGGTACCGGGGGTAAGGAATGGAGAGCTCCCGGTAAAGGTGTAACCCGGACCGTCAGCAAACTGCCTGGTATCGGCATGCCATTTATTGAGGGAGTCGATGTATTGCGTCATGACCAGGTTTGCCCCGTCATAATCATATGGATTCTGCAGGGGAGGAAAGCCCGGCAGGGCCCTGACCTTGTCCCTGTAATTCCTGAGCCAGTAGGTACTGTAATCATTCCTCCAGACTTGCTTATCCTTGGCTGCATCCTGAAGCAACAGGGCTGTAAATACTGCATCATAGGAGTTTCCTGCATTTTCATGAGTGGAATAGGCCCTGATAAAGAATTTACCCGGCCTGCTAAGTTCAACTTTATGCTGCTGGAAAAGGATATCCTTGAGGCTGTACCGGTTATCCCCCTGGTATACAGTAGTACCGGATCCCAGGAAATAGGAATACTGCGCCACCAGGTCCGGGGCCAGTTTGTAAAATACAGAACTTCCCAATTTAATGTTCCGGCTGTCATAATCCACTATGTCCTTTTCATTATACCCTGTCCGGTAATAGATCCCCAATCCGGGTTGATTCCTCTGACCATACAAATCCGAATAATTATTCTCACCGGCGGTCAGGTTCTCATCCCCGTATATATTAACGGCATCATAGCCACCCGGATTGGAGGAAGGCACCTGGGATTGTTCAGTGGCTGCAAGATTGGTAGCCTCCCAGTCATCCGCCCTCATAAAAGATAAATTCATCTTAAGCGCGAGTTTATCCTTATCCTGCCTGTTCGTGAACGCCCTGGCATACCGGAAAATCCCTTCCATGAAATTCCTTTCCCCGGCCTTTGCAGATACTACCAGACCCTGGTGTAGAAATGGGTCCTTGGTGGTCATTTTGATGACCCCGTTAAAAGCATTCGGACCGTACATGGCCGTGCTTGCACCGGCAATGATCTCCACCCTCTGCAGGTCCATCTCAGAAGCTCCAAGGAAATTCCCCAGCGAAAAGTTGAGTCCGGGTGCCTGGTTATCCACCCCGTCGATGATCTGCAGGGATCTTACTGGCCTGGTACTGTTGAACCCTCTTGTATTGATGATCTTGAATCCTATGCTTGCCGCTGTCAGGTCGACCCCCTTGAGCGTACCTAATCCGTCATAGAAGCTAATTGCAGGGGTTTCCCTGATAGCTATAATATCCATCGACTCCACCGTTAAGGGTGATTCCTTTTGCTTTTCCAACAGCCGGCTTCCTGTAACTTCAACAATATCAATAAGATATGCATCGGGTTCTAATTTGATATTAAAATCCTGCCTGGCGGATTCAATAATAAATTCCTGTGAGAGGTATCCTACATATGAAATCACCACGGTGAAAGGGACCGGTTCCCGGGTAGTAAATTCAAACTTGCCTTTTGCGTTGGTAACGGCCCCGGCAGTAGTCTCTTTCAAGACAATAGTGGCCCCCACCAGCAGCTCCCCGGTTTCCTTATCACTTATAACTCCTGATAAGGTAAGCTGGGCATCGACACGGGATGACAATCCCATCAATAATGTTGCCAGGAACAGGGGGAGAAATATTATTCTAAGCCTTCCTTTTCGAATCATGTAAGATTTTATCTGTCCAGCTCTTTCCACTCCCCCTCCAGTTATGCCTAAGTAACTGTATAACTGAAGATTAAACCGAGGTTCTTACACTATTTACTGCCGGTTATTCGGAATAAATATAAAAATAAGTTTTAAACCCGGCATCAATGATGCATTTTATTACCCTTGAAATTTTGTACTTTTATATAGCATAAGCATGAAATGAGCTTTATAATTTAAAATCGCCGGCGATGAGAAATAAATACCTTCTCATGGTTTTCATTTGTGCCTGGATATTTTGTCTTAATAATGCTTTTAGCCAGTGCGTTCCTGATACTGTAAGCTGCAAAGACACATTAGAACCAGGAGAAATATGTCCGCGCATCCTGCCGGACGGGTATGAAGGCCAGGTATATAGTGAAGTGTTCACTGTGATCCCTCCCACAGTGGCTGTTATAGAAACAATCCCCCTTGAAATTGTTAAGATTGTGGTTACCGGTATTAATAACCTGCCTCCCGGACTGAGCTATGAGATGAATGCGGAAGAGTTTTATGCAGATACAGCTTATTGCATCCTTGTTTCCGGGACACCTGAAACAGCAGGGACATACGATCTTGAAATCACTGTGTTGCCATATGTATACATTGCCCTTTTCGATTCGGTTCTGGCTGGTACTCCAGTTGTTGATGACACCTCGCTGACAATTACCATACAAGCAGCAATAGGATTAAATGAATTACCCCGGACAGACCTGTTCGTCACTTGCGGGCCCAATCCTTTCAGGCATACCACTTCGATCAGTATCAATTCCCGGCGCAGTGAAACCGCAGAGCTCTGTATTTATAACCTGCTGGGTAAAATGGTTTCCAAGGAAAAACTCATCCTGTCTCCCGGCAGGAACAACTTTGATTTTGACGGTTCTGATCTTATCGGGGGAGCATACCTTTACAGGGTTTCAGCAACATCCGCTACATATACTGAACGCCTGATAAAGCTAAAGGAATAAGTTTAGCTATAATTAGTTCAGCCCTCCCCTGATATCCCGCATTAAAACTTAAATGACAGCTGAAGGGCAATATTTCTTGGGGGCCTGATATCACCGGGCCTGCCGGTATACTCTTTATTCAACAGGTTTTTTGCCACCAGTCCCAGGTTCATAAATGCTGCTACATCATATAACAGCCTCGCATTCATGACGATATATCCCTTATTATGAGATTCCCAGTATGAGGGGAATCCGGGCAGTATCAATTCACCGAAGAGAGGATCAAGGAAGACATCGTCAATGTTATCCATACGGCTATTCGAGATCAGGGTATAACCAAGGGTAAATCCGCGTAACTGCGTCTCTATATCAGCTTTCAGGGAATGCCTGTACCTGTATTTCAGAAATTCTTCCTGCCCGGGATCACCGGTCCCATCAACATTCATGTCAAGCGGGACTATATATGTATAACCGGCCATCAGGGTAAGTGGCAGGATATAGATCCTGCCCTCCCCGACTATGGTGGATTCAAATCCGGTTATCCTGGCATTACCTACATTCAGTGCCTTGAAACCTATATAATCGAAAGATGGTATGGACACCGAATCGGGCGTATAAATCCCGAAATTAAACTCTATCATCTCCCTGTAGCGGGTACGGAAGACCGCCAGGTCAATATATGCATTCCATTCGCTCAGCCTGATACCCTGCTTGATGCCAATCTCTGCGCTCCAGCCTTTTTCGGATTCAAGTCCAGGATTCGGGAATATGTTCATGGCACTGACACTGGTAGCGGTAAATTTCTCCGCCACCGAGGGAAACCTGTAGCCCTGTCCGAAGGAAGCCCTCAGGTAAGTATGCTCCAATGCCTGGAAGTTAAGGCCTGTCCGTATGACCGGACTCGAATATTCAACCTGATTATTCAGGGTATAACGTTCAAATCGTATCCCGAACGATGCCTTCAGGCTTTGTACAGTCCTGAGATCAAGCTGCGAAAATACCGCCGAGTTAAAACTGCTGTGGTCCCCGTAGAGGTTGGCGTTTATCCCTGTCCATGTACCCGAAATACCTGAAGTAAAATCTGCTTTCACCCCAAATTTCCTGTAATACTTGTATTCCGTAAATACAAGGTCTGAGCGGCTGTCCTTATCCCCGGCGTCAGCGAAGGTGTTATCAATATGAAAGTACCTGCTTTTCAGGCTGTGCTGTGATCCCTGGCTGCCATTCAGTATGACGTACGGATCTATGTTAAAACGGCTGCCTGTCAGGGCCGATACGGCAGCGGGGTTCTGGATATACGCCCCTGAATCGGCATTCTGCCACATAAGAAAATCCGTCTTGTCTGTCAGCATACCGTTCAGGTTCAGGCCATAGGATAAGCCTTTGACCTTCCGGCTCCTGTAGTTTAGTTTCACGTTCTGCCTGATCTTTCGCTGGTTTTCATCCTTACGGTACCCCTGGTCCTGGAACAGCTGTCCCCCCACAGTTAGATCCAGCCTTCCCAATTTCCTGGCATGCATGAACTGAAGGCCGGTCCATAAGGGCTGTTTATCCCACCATACCATTTCCTCCCGTTCGGGATCTGAATAGTAACCGATAAAAGAAGTCAGGCGGGTCTCTGGTTCAGATGAAGGATAGCCTGTCCTGATATGGAAAATCCCGTTAAGGGCCGAGGATCCGTACAGTACGGATGAAGCCCCCTTGATAATCTCTATCTGTGCTATATTCTCAACCGGCAGGTAATCCCATTTAATATCCCCCACATCCCCCGACAGGATAGGTAAATCGTCTACCAGGACCATCACACGGCTGCCTGCCCCGTAACTGTAGCCACTTCCCCCGCGAATGCCCGGTTGTCCGTCCAGTATTTCCACACCGGGTGTTTCCCCGATGATACCCTCCAGCGAAGTGACGTTGTTATTGATAATACGCTGTGGCTTAATGATATCCATGGATACCATAACATCCGACAGGCTCTGCTCATACCTTCCCGCACTTACCACAACCTCATCCATGAGGGTTAGCGACCTTTTCATAAAGAAATTCAGCATGATGGTGTCACTGCCCTCCACCTGTATCGTTTTCTGCTGTGTCAGGTATCCTACATACCGGCATATCAATCCCACCTGTTCCCCACTGGTGTTTATCCGGTAGATCCCCTCCACATCTGAGACCGTACCTTTACCGTCATCAAGGATTACAGCTGCGCCAATGAGCGGTTCACGGCTTACAGAATCAGTTATGCTTCCTGATATTACAACCGTGCCCTGGCCCATGGCAACTAAGACATGCAGTAGCATACACAGAAATAGCAGGTTTCTTCTCA
>CAZILN010000325.1:0-10490 GCA_964540005.1 uncultured Bacteroidaceae bacterium
GTCGGTAAGTTGATCACAAAAGAGGAGATCTATAACGATATCCGGCGGATCTCGGATCGGATCTCCCGGGGGGAAGGGACTCTCGGGAAGCTGATCAATGATGCGGAACTTTATAATGATTTAAAAAAACTCTTTGCCGATCTGAAAAAGATCTTCATAGATTCATTACAGTTCCGGTGGAATGATTCTGTAAAATACCTGTTGAAAATTATCATCTCCATAATACCGGTAGCTGTAATAGGTGTGTTTTTCAGAGACCGGGTTGAATCATTGTTCACCGGTAATATAGTGATGGTTGGATGCATGCTTCTCATTACAGCAGGTTTACTTATAGTCTCCGGGTTTGCTGGCTCAGGCAAGAAAGACATTCCGTTCAGCCATGCATTTATTATCGGGATAGCACAGGCCCTGGCTGTTATACCCGGGATCAGCAGGTCAGGTGCCACAATCGCAACCGGACTCCTGCTTGGAAATAAAAAAGAACTTGTGACAAGGTTCTCTTTCCTGATGGTGCTGATTCCAATCATTGCTGCCAATTTCCTTGATCTTCTCTCCGGAGACCTGAACAGCAGCAGTTCTGTAGAAGCAGGTCCGCTTGTTATCGGTTTCATGGCCGCTTTTTTATCAGGTCTCATTGCCTGCAGGTGGATGATATCCATTGTAAGGAAGGGCAAATTGATCTATTTCGGGATATACTGTCTCATTGCAGGAGGTGCAGCCATTCTTGCCGGATTATTATAAATGAACGAAATCAATGCAAATACTGACTTCCAGGAAGGAGTCATAATACCTGTTAATAAGGACTCCGGATGGACCTCCTTCGATGTAGTAAATAAAATCCGCTCATTACTCAGGTACCGGTTCGGTTTTGATAAAATCAAGGTGGGTCATGCCGGTACCCTGGATCCACTCGCCACGGGACTGGTGCTTATCTGCACTGGAAAAGCAACAAGGAAAATACTGGAATTACAGGCAGCCGAAAAAGAGTACCTGGCTGAGATCCATTTCGGGGAAACCACTCCGTCCTTTGACCTGGAAACCGGTATAAACGGCCGTTTCCCTGTGGATCATATCAACCGTGAACTGGTAGAAAAAACACTCCTGTCGTTTACAGGAGAACTGCTGCAGCAACCTCCGGCCTTTTCAGCCAAATGGAAAGACGGTAAAAGAGCCTATGATCTGGCGCGCAAGGGTCAGGAACCCAACCTGGATCCGGTAAAGGTTACCATCCGGGAAAATGAATTAATCTCCTTTGATTTGCCTGATATTATTGTCCGGATCGTATGCGGAAAAGGCACCTATATAAGATCTTTTGCACACGATCTCGGGAAAGTTCTGAACTCAGGAGCATATCTTAAAAATTTACAACGGACCAGGATAGGCGATTATAAATTGTCGGATGCCCTGGCAATTAATGAGTTCAAAGATAAAATAAAATAATTGTAACAATTCAGAAGTTTTTACGTATAAAGGAACTTGTGTTTATAAATAAGATAAAGCCGTATTAAATTATGAAGCTCTCGCAATACAAATATGATCTCCCGGAAAATCTGATAGCGAAATATCCATCCCCGAACAGGGACGAATCAAGATTGATGATACTCGACAGGAAAAAAGAAAAGATCGAACACCATGTTTTTAAGGATATACTGAGCTATTTCAATAACCAGGACATCCTGGTCTTTAACAATACCAAGGTATTCCCGGCCAGGTTATATGGTAATAAGGAAAAGACAGGTGCTGAAATAGAGGTTTTCCTGCTGCGTGAACTGAACCGTGATCAGAGGCTCTGGGATGTGCTGGTAGACCCGGCAAGAAAAATCAGGATAGGAAATAAATTATACTTTGGAGAAGATGACCTGCTGGTGGCTGAAGTAATTGATAATACCACTTCAAGGGGCAGGACACTCAGGTTCCTGTATGACGGTGACTATGAGGATTTCAAAAAAACCCTGTATAATCTTGGGGAGACCCCCCTGCCCAAATTTATACAACGCAAGGTAGAACCGGAAGATAAAGAAAGGTACCAGACAGTTTATGCCGAACATGAAGGAGCCGTAGCAGCTCCTACGGCTGGTATGCATTTCAGCAAGCAATTACTGAAAAGGCTTGAAATTAAGGGTTGTGAATTCTCATACATTACCCTGCATGTCGGCCTTGGGAACTTCAGATCAGTTGACGTTGAAGACCTGACCAAGCATAAGATGGATTCTGAACGAATCATCATTTCCGAAGAAGCCACTGAAATTGTAAACGGGGCCAAGGACAGGAAAAATAATATCTGCGCCGTTGGAACAACGGTAATGCGGACACTGGAAAGTTCGGTTTCAACTGACGGTTACCTGAAACCATTTGACGGATGGACAAACAAATTCATTTTCCCTCCCTACAACTTTAAGATCCCGACGATGATGATCTCAAATTTCCATTTACCCCTGTCCACTCTTCTTATGATGGTTTCGGCCTTTGCCGGTTATGATTTCCTTATGGAATCCTATCAGAAAGCAATTAAGGATAAATACAGGTTTGGCACATACGGCGATGCCATGCTCATTATTTAGTGTAACTTGTGAACCTGGAACTTCTTTTCTTGTGAACCTGGAACTTTGTACTTTTGTACTTGCAAACTTCAGAGCTTAGTTTATGGCCATTCTCAATTCAATAATTAACTGGCTGAACATTAAAAGGATGCACCAGATCGATCTGTTCAGGAAGTATCCCTTCGATGTTCAGAGAGAGACCCTGTTTAAATTAGTGGATACAGCCAGGGATACGGAGTTCGGGATAAAATATGGTTTCACGGATATTGAATCAATTGAGGATTTTCAAAAACAGGTTCCACTCAGCACCTACGATCAGACCAGGGAGTATATAAACCGCCTGAGAGACGGCGAAATGAACCTGCTATGGCCGGGAGAAATAAAATGGTTTGCCAAATCATCGGGGACAACCAGTGACAAGAGTAAATTCATACCTGTCAGCACTGAATCGCTTGAAGAATGCCATTTCAGGGGAGGTAAGGATGTTCTCGCTATTTATGCCAATAACAATCCTGGCAACCGTATGCTAAGCGGCAAGGGACTTACTCTTGGCGGCAGCCACCAGATCAACAACTTCTCCACCAAATCCTATTATGGGGATCTTTCTGCCATACTGATTGAAAACCTGCCCTTCTGGGCCCACTTCATACGCACACCCAGCCAGGAAGTGGCCCTTATGGATGAATGGGAAAAGAAACTTGAAAGCATCACCAAAGAAACCATAAAGGAGAATGTAACCAATCTGGCAGGAGTACCCTCATGGAACCTAGTTCTTATAAAATACATTCTTGATTACACCGGGAAGAAAAGCCTGCTCGAGGTATGGCCGAACCTTGAACTTTTCATACACGGCGGAGTATGCTTTACACCATACCGTGAACAGTTCAATAAGCTGATCCCTTCAGAAAATATGCACTACCTTGAAGTATACAATGCTTCGGAAGGATTTTTTGCCATACAGGATGACCCTTCTACTGATGATATGCTGCTGATGCTTGATTATGGAGTTTTTTATGAATTCATCCCTTTATCTGATTTTCATAAACCGGATCCTTTGGTCCTGACCATTGACCAGGTAAAGCCACATACCAATTATGCCATAGTTATATCTACCAATACAGGGCTCTGGCGCTATATTATCGGTGATACCATTATTTTTACCTCTACTTACCCGCATAAAATCAAAATCTCCGGCAGGACCAAACACTACATGAATGCATTCGGGGAGGAAGTCATAATTGATAATGCAGAAAATGCTCTGCATATTGCCTGTGAAAAATCCGGGGCCCTTATAAGTGAATACACTGCTGCCCCGATCTATATGGGAGATGATGCCAAGGGGGCTCACGAATGGCTGATAGAATTCGAGAAACAACCGGATGACCTGGGATACTTTACCCGCATCCTGGACAATGCTTTATGTTCGGTCAACTCTGATTATGAAGCTAAGAGGTACAAAAACATCACCCTTGAAATGCCGACAGTAAGGAGTGTGAAAAACGGCAGTTTTTATGCATGGCTGGCAAAAAAAGGCAAACTGGGAGGACAGAATAAGGTGCCCCGTTTGACAAATGACCGGATACTGGTAAATGAAATTAATGAAATACAGAACGAACTCAGCTGATGATCCTCAATATACTTATTCTCCTTATCCTTCAGATACACCCGTTTATGCTGCAGGATAAATATGAGCTTGTAAAAGAACTAAAGGTCAATGGACAGCAGCACTATTCGGATCCCCTGGGAAATATTTACATAATTCATTCTAATGAGATCAGCCGGTATAACCGGCAGTACAAAAATGTTGCCCGTTACTCCAATGCTTACCTCGGACAGCCTGCCAGCCTGGATATCTCAGATCCCTTGCGCCTGCTGGTTTTCTACAAAGACGATAATCAACTTCTCTGGCTCGATAATTTTCTGACCGAACTGGGAAGCCCGGTCAGGCTCGATGAAATGGGGTATGAGCAGGTTGAACTGGTTTGCTGCTCCAGCCAGGGGGGATTCTGGATATACAACAGCCTGACTGACCAGATTCACTCATTTGATGCCAGCCTGAACCTGGTACACGAAAGCATCAGCCTGAGGCCATTGCTTGAAAGTTCAGACCGGCCGCTCTTCATGAAAGAAAAAAACCGGAACATCTATGTAAGTTACCAGTCTACGGGGATCCTTGTTTTCGACCATTTTGGCAATTATCAGAAGACTTTCCCCTTAACCGGGATTTCACGGTTCCAGGTCACAGATAAATACATATTTTATATGAAAGAAGCAACATTTTACAGCTTCAGCCTGAGCGATGGAACTAAAGCTGAAATTGAATTGCCCCATGAGCAGAAACCGGAATTTGCAGAATTACAGGCCGGACTGCTGTATTTATATTTTAAAACCAGGGTCACGATATTCCGATAAAATCAAAAGAACTGTGCCGGGATTATACAATTTATGTACGATCAGGTGTGCTGAAAAAAATATTTTGTACATTAGTAACTGTCCAATTCATTAAATAATTCCATTATGCATATCGCGGTCGCAGGCAACATCGGATCAGGGAAGACCACCTTAACAAGTTTACTTGCAAAGCATTATAAATGGCAACCTAACTATGAAGATGTGGATGATAATCCTTATCTGAATGATTTTTATCAGGACATGCAGCGCTGGTCCTTTAACCTGCAGATATATTTCCTGAACAGCCGCTTCAACACCATACTGGAAATTCAGAAAGCCGGACAGGATGTGATCCAGGACAGGACCATCTATGAAGATGCTTACATCTTTGCCCCCAATCTGCATTCCATGGGACTCATGTCTACCCGCGATTTCGAAAATTACTTCACTCTGTTTAACCTGGTCAGTTCATTAATTGACCCGCCCAACCTCATCATTTATCTCAGGGCCACTATCCCTACCCTGGTAAACCAGATACAGAAGCGGGGCCGTAAATATGAAAGCAGTATCCGGCTGGATTACCTGAAAAGACTTAATGAGCGTTACGAAGCCTGGATTGAGTCCTATAATCTCGGTCCGCTCCTGGTAGTGGATGCCGATAATTACAACTTCCCGGATAGCACAGAAGATTTAAATGTGGCAATTGACAAGATCAACGCAGAATTGCACGGCCTGTTTTAGTCATCTTGTTTTAGCCGGCTTTGTTTGTTCGCGGATTGTTCAGGAGGCACAAATCCTTTTCACCTTTTCCTTCACCTCTCCCCATTGCTGGTCACTCAGTTTGGCCCCGATGATCTCTGTAACAGTGCCTCCCAGCAGGGCACCAAGCTCCCCGCATTTCTTCAGGTTCTGGTCACGGCATAAGCCATACAGGAAACCAGCTGCATAAAGATCCCCGGCACCCGTGGTATCAACCGCTCTGGCATCAATGATCCCGATTTCATGCTCCTCATTTCCTGATTTGATCCTGGACCCTTTCCTGCCCAGTTTGATAACAGCAATATCTGCCAGTTCAGCAAGTTCAGGGAGTGCCTCTTCAGCAGTTTTTCCAGTAAGTGATTCTGCTTCGCTTTCATTGGCCAGCAGTATATCCACATACTCACTGATCATCCCGGTAAGGAATTTTTTATTCTCACCGACCACATTATAACTGGCCAGATCCAGTGCAACGGTAAGATTATGTGATTTAGCCAGCCGTAGTGCCTTTTCAAATAATATCCTGTTCTGTACCAGGTAGCCTTCAATATAAAAATAATTATACCCCTCATACATGTCAGAGTCAATATCCTCTTCATGCAGGTCAACCGCTGCTCCGAGAAAAGTGGCAAAGGTCCTTTCTGAATCCGTACTTATAAGGGCAATGGAACGGCCGGTTTCCTCAAGATCGTGAAAAAGCAGGGGTGTTATCCTGCTCTCTTCCAGATCACTTTTAAAGAATTCCCCGATGCTGTCCTTCCCGATCTTGCCAACAAACCCGGTTTCGATGCCCAGGTTTGCAAGGCCGTGTATGGTATTGGCGGCCGATCCGCCCGATGATTGTTTTCGTTCCAGCCCGAGAGTCCCGGCCAGCAATCTGTTGGAGAACTCTTTGGAGACCAGTTGCATGCTGCCTTTTGGCAGGGAAAATTCCTTAAGGATGTTATCGTCTTTCAGTCGGGTCATCACATCGACCAGGGCGTTGCCCATACCTAATACTCTGTTCATACTGTATGCTTAAAATAAAGTACAAATATATTGGATAATTCATTTTATCCTATTATTTTCGCAGGGCAAAATTTCAAAGCTTAAAATACACTCCTCAGTAGCTCAGCTGGTTAGAGCATCTGACTGTTAATCAGAGGGTCGTTGGTTCGAGTCCAACCTGGGGAGCCCCATCTAACTGGTCCCGATTCTTCGGGACCTTTTTTTTACCCCCAGTTCAGAGTTCCCATTAATCCTGGAAAGCAGCTCCAGAAATTCATTCACTTTTGCGGTTCGATACTTTTCACCGTCAAAAACCAATTTTGTCGGGAACATCTAGTTTTTTTAAATGTGATAAAACGATATCACTTGTAGCACCAAAATCCATATACTATCCTCCAATTTTCTTAAACGGTATAGCAAGGCTGAGGGACATGCAATGCATGAACAACAGTTCAATATGAAAATCAAATTTTAATTTAGAATATTTCTATACATATGACCGTACATTATCTAATAATCACAATTTTTCATCATTCAATCAGTAAACTATAACTCTTCTTTATAGAATTATGAGTCTATAACTTGCAATTATAGAACCTAAAGACTATATTTAGAAAAATTTGAACTACGTGAATGCTGTAATTACGGGAGATATAACAGAATCTTCGAAGTTAAATATTGAGCAAAGAGAGATTCTTTTGGAAGCTCTTAAAAAATCATTTGAGGACATAACCATTTATAGTAATGAGAGTATTCAGCACTCCGATATTCAAATATTCAGGGGCGATAGCTTTCAAGGAATAATAATTAATCCAAAATATTCTCTTAAAGCAAGTATAATTATTCGAGCAAGCTTAAAAAAGTCACTAAAGGTAAAACCGTATTCTGTAGCTGGAAAAAACAGAAACATAGATTTGAGTTCCAACCAATATGATAAAAACTTAAGAATTATACCTAAGTATGCTACTGATGCAAGGATTGCAATAGGAATAGGAGAAATTGACTTCCCACCAGAAAAAGAATTTAAAGGAAGTGAAGACGGAGAAGCTTTTAGAAGGTCTGGACCAACATTAGATAAAATAAAAAAACAAAAAAGCGATGTAAGATTGGTTGTAGATACACCATGGGATGAAATTAATAACGAAATGAATGTTTCATTCGGTCTTTTAGATGCTTTAATCGAAAAATGGACCTCCGCTCAAGCTGAAGCATTATTATGCTTATTTCAAGGTTTGAATCAAACAAGTATTGCTAATAAGTTACATCTCTCCCAAGCTTCTATTAATGTAAGACTAAAATCAGCAGGTTGGTATGCAATCGAAAATCTTATTAAACGTTTCGAGTATTTGATTGGAAAGATGTGTGAAATACCTAATTCAAATCAATCATAATGGAAATTTTCCTACTGATACGATTATTGACTGCGCACTTCTTGGGAGATTTTATACTACAACCGGATAATTGGGTTGAGGACCGGAATAAAAATAAGATTAAATCTAAATATCTCTATCTACATTCAATCGTTGTTGCTTTACTATTCTACTTATTCTCATTTAGACTAAGTAATATTTGGATTCCACTATTTGTGTTCGCAACACATTTATTAATAGATATTTGGAAATCGTATAAAAATCATAAAATTATTTATTTCATAATTGACCAATTATCTCATATAATGATAATACTAATAGCCTGGGTATTATATCAACAGAATTTATCCGAGTTATTATTGAAAACAAAGGAATTTTTATTGAGTTTTGAATTCTGGATTATAATCCTTGCTTACATTATTATTACAATTCCCGCAGGTGTTTTAGTGGCAAAACTTACGAAAAATTGGAGGGATGAAATATCCAAGGATAATTTGGATACGGGACTTAGTAAAGCAGGTACATGGATTGGTAGTATTGAAAGAATTCTTATTATTACTTTCATTTTCCTTGGTCATATTGAGGCTATTGGATTTCTTATTGCTGCAAAGTCAGTATTTCGATTTGCCGGAAATGGAAACAGAGAACGTCAAGAAGCTGAGTATATTCTTATTGGCACGATGTTGAGTTTTTTAATTGCCATTATTGTGGGATATTGTGCAAAGTACCTTCTTTCATCATTACCTTCCATCTCGTAAAAGAGTTTTTAAAAAAGAAGAGTATTGGCACACCTATATCCTTGCTGGTAGTCTTAGTGATTTATCAAAAATTCGCTCGCATAATTCATTAATTTGGAAGATAATCCCTGAGGCTGGCAATATTTATTATACAGGATAAGCAAAATGAATATCCGTAAGTTTTTAAATAAACCATATCCCCTGAATTTAAACAGGTGGAGTATTATAATCATAATCAGCTTATTTATATCAGTATTCCTTATGTTGTTTCAGCCATTTGGATTACAGAATTTTAAATCCGAAGAAAAAGCAGTGATCCTTGCGGGTTATGGAGTGGTCACTTTTTTACTCCTGATTCTGAACCTGATCGTTTTACCTTCCATATTCCCGAAATTTCTGAATGAGGACAGGTGGTCAGTCTATAAACAGATCCTCTGGCTGGGCTGGATAGTAACTACGATCAGTGCCGGTAATTATGAATATTCAGTATGGTTCTCCATTGTAGCCTGGGTAGGCATAAAAGGATTTACTATCTTCCTGGTTTTCACCCTTTTAATTTCTATAATACCCATTACCGGGATTACCATAATTTCATACAACCGCCTGCTAAAAAAGAACCTTGCCATTTCCCGGGAAATGAACAACAGGATATCGGATGTAACTTCTGACAGGAAAAGGGATGACAGAGAAATAATCTTTACATCAGAAAACCGGAGCCAGGAAGTCATGACCAGCCTTTCAAACCTGGTCTACATTGAATCAGAAGGAAATTATGTCAACATCAGGCATCTGAAAGAAGGCAAACCGGTTCAATCCCTGGTCAGAAATACATTGAAGAATATCGAACAGCAGATAGAAGGATCAGGTCCCCTGTTAAAATGTCACAGGGCCTTTATTGTTAACCTTTCGCATGTCGAAAAAGTTATAGGAAATTCTCAGGGATATCATCTAAGGGTAAATCACAGCAACAATGAAATTCCAGTAGCAAGAAGCTATTCAAAAGCCTTTAAAAATGGGATGAGCATGCTTAAATAAGCTATGCCGTTTGTCCCGGCACCTATTCAGCCTGTCACCTTCCTGTGCCATTCATCACATAAGCTTGCATTCTGTCCCGGTATTTTCCGTATCTGCCCGCTTCGACTTATCATTACAGTGTTAATGATTAAAAATTAAAATATTGTATTATGAAAAAATCATGGATCCTTATCACGGCAAGTGTACTTTTTGCAGCAGGTATTATTTTAAGCTTAACTGCAGGAGATATGTTCAGCGCTGGAGATTACAGCCTGAACTATTTCGCGGCTGGTGATTTCGCATGCGGGATTTTTGCAGCAGGAAAATTTTCGATCGGTATTTTTTCTATCGGAATATTTTCAGTTGGCATTTTTTCCATAGGCATATTTAATATCGGACTTTATACGATCGGATTGCTGGTACTGGGATGGAAAAAAAGACTCCCCTCATGGTTCTCGCCCAAAACAGATCAAGCCTGACCGTTAATCAGAAGATCTTTGGTTCGGGTTCAGGCTGGACCCGAACCAGGTTTGGTATTCCCCTATATTATTAATAAATTTCCCCGCTCCGTGATCTGCCAACAATCTCATCTCACGGGCCAATGGTAATACAGTTAAAACAGATAGCCATGAGGAAGTTATTTCTTTTATTGTCTGTTACACTTTTCTCATTTAAGCTTTCTTGCCAGGAACCAA
>CAZILN010000326.1:0-1965 GCA_964540005.1 uncultured Bacteroidaceae bacterium
GCGCACCCCAGGTCAACTGGATTTTCCCGTCGGAAAGCTTGTCAACCTCCTGGGTGATTTCGTAACCGTACATTCTCTGATTCTCCGCTATGAGATTCAAAACGATCGTTTTAAGAGTACCCTTAAGTAATTCATTCGATAACATAACTCAAATATATATAATATTCCGATATATTGCAAGCTTTTATATAAGAATTTTATATAAATTTATGAAATTATTTAAAATAATTGGTATAAATATATCAGAGCATCGCAGGGAAGCAGGCTACTGGGCAGGTGCCATGATATTAAAGTAGGAAGTCTGTTTGAAATGACCCTATTACTCCTCAACTGTAACTTCCTGAACAAGCTCCGTTAGTATTCCGTTTTCTATGGTCCTGATAATGGATTCGAACAGGGTCAGGTTTGATGCTGTTCGCACTAAAGACTTGTGGAAAAAGAAGTGGTAGGCCCAATCGGCATCAACAGTTTCCGGATAGGTAGGACTCGGTGGAATGTCAAGGGCAGGTCCTTCCTGTATATACAGTTTCAATTCATTATCGGAGGCCAGGGCGAGTGCTTCCTGCTGGAAGGCATCAATCATCGACTTAAATTGCATGGCCCTGCTGTCTGCTAACTTCTCATTATACATTACCTCCATGGCTATTTGTGCATTGTCTTTGTCAATGATCGCCCGGTAATCAATAACCCCATCCTCCCCAATAGCCTCATGGTTACGTTCTCTTACCAATAACATCTGCATACGTGACTGATTTATAAAATCACAGATATTATCTGCATCTGCACAAAATTCCCTTATCCCGGCCGGGCTTTCAACTGAGTCTGGTTGCATGATCGCCTCCAATAGCCGGTCGTTCTGTTGTTCAAGATATATTACCTGATCTGCCATTTTGTTTTGATGAATAATAAAACCCTCCATAACCATTTGATTACCTCCGACTGAGTTCAACCAGCTCATCATGAGTAAAGAAATAAAGGTTACAGCCAGTATAGTCACAAAAAAATTCTTGAGTTGTTTTTCTTGCTCTTTCAGGTGATTTATGATCAGGATTGGCAAAAAGATGACGACAATTGCCATCCAGGATACAATGAGAATAATACCTGCCCCTTGAAAATGCATTACTTTAAAGAGAGTGCTGCCAATAAAGAGTATCCCTGCAATTACACCAACGATATACAGCTTTAAATCAGGTGTTTCGTTATCCCGTTTTGCCTTCCTTATTCTGACAACAGCATACATGGGTAGAAAAACACTGGCTGTCAGGAATAATCCTGCAGTAAGCATTATTCCACCACCAGCCATATGCATTATCTTCAGAAGGCTTCCCAGTATGGTGATCATACCTGCAAGCATACCGGTGATATAGAGTCCAGCCGGCACCGGTTCATTCAAGCGGCGGGTATCCCTGATCCTGGATATGACAAACAAAGGAAGAAAGACAACGCCCCCCAGAAAGATCGCCAGGGTAATCAGCAGGCCTCCGCCATGCCAGTGCATTATTTTACAAATTAGCCCAATAACTAATATTATGGGTGCTGTGACACCCAATACATACATTAATCTTTTCATGATTCGGTACTTTTTACTGATTAAAGAAAGGGTCTCGTCCTGGATCTGCCTTATCCTCTTTTTCCCGAGGATACCTTTAACTTTCCGGTAGGCCTTGTTAAAGCTCAGGCCCTTCTCCATTTCCGCTTCAATATCGCAGCAGATATGGTCCAGGAGTTCATCTTTCAGCAGGGTGTAGGTCAGGCCCTGCTGATCGATGTCACTGGAGATCTTTTCGATATCCTTTTCCGTTAACTCATGCATAATTGAGGTTCAGTCCGGGTGAAGGTTTCAGCAGTTTTTTCATGATCCTTACAAATTCTGCAAATTCCTCCAACTTATCCCTGGATGTCCTGTCGCCTTCAGGGGTAAGACGGTAATACTTTCTTACCCTCTTACCAATGTTATATTCTTCG
>CAZILN010000327.1:0-11044 GCA_964540005.1 uncultured Bacteroidaceae bacterium
AGCTTCCTCTTAGTTGGCTACAGTAATGTATGGTCCCTTCTGATCTGCATAGTAGGTTCCGGGCTTGCTGTATCAGGACAGCTTGCCGGTCACCTGATGAAGACCAAGCTTGAATCAAATGCCTCCTATCCCATCATATCAACCGTCAGGGCATTCATTCTGTGGCATCTTGCCGTAGTTATTGATTTCAGGCCGGAATGGATGCTTTTCTGTATCCTGTTTTACCTGGCTTTTGAAACAGTATTGTATTTCAGGCCTGAAAAGGAACAAATCTGACGAATCATGAAGGATCTGAAAAACAAACGGGTACTCATTACCGGGGCCTCCTCTGGCATCGGAAGGGCACTGGCCTATAAGCTGGCTCAAAAGGGTGTTAAGCTGATCCTTTCTGCCCGGAACAAACAACACCTGGAAGATGTAGCCGCCCTGATCAAACGAAGCTTCCCTGAAGCTCCTGAACCAATAGTAATTCCATGTGATGTCACCGACAGTGAGGATATCAAAAGGCTTTTCAGTTCGTGCAGTCAGCAGGGAGGAGATATAGATATACTTATAAATAATGCCGGGATTGGCATCTATGGTGAAGCAGAACTGATATCCCTGGAAGATTTCAGGAAGATAATGGAAGTGAATTATTTCGGAGCCGTTCAGTGTATGCTTGAAGCGGTTGCTATGATGAAAAAAAGGAAGCAGGGCATCATTGTAAATATCAGCTCGGTTGCCGCCCTTCATGGGGTCCCATACCTGAGTGCCTATGGGGCCAGCAAGGCCGCCTTAATGACATTCAGCCAGAGCCTGCGGGCCGAACTTAGAGATACCGGTATAAGCCTGATGAATGTACATCCCGGCTATACAAAAACCAGGTTTTTCAGGAATGAAAAAATTGTAGGAGAAGCCCGCCGTCCGAAAGGGCCTTATGCCCCTGCGCAGAGGGTAGCCGCGAAGATCGTAAATGCCATCATTCATGACAGGCATAAAGTTGTCCTTTCACTGGAAGGCAAGGCACTGGCCGTTATGCATGGAATTTTTCCCGGAGCAGCAAGAAGAAGTATGAAAAATATTGCCAGCAATCTAATTAAATAAATTAAAGAAGATGAAACGAACATGAAAAAATTAATCATTAGTTCATAAAATAAAATGATTAAATTTTTCATGAGAGAGCGAGTGTAACGAGTGGTTGCACGCGTTCTCAATTTTTTAATTAACTTATTATTAATTAATTATAAAAATTTAAACGCGTGAAAAAGCCAAAACTTCTGATCATAGTACTCTTCCAGAACCTTGGAGATGAACACGCTTACTATGCACAGTCACCGGCTCCGCCCTTATCCGGTGCACTGATAGCCGGATTAACCCCTCCCATCGTGGAAATAGAACTCCTGCATGAAATGATCAGGCCTATAGATTATACCACCGATGCAGATTTTATTGCACTCAGCTTTATGGATTTCTGCAGTCCGCATGCCATCAATGTTGCCGGCAGGTTCCGCAGGTTGGGGAAAAAGGTAGTCGCCGGAGGACGGTACCCATCCACCTTCCCTGATGAGCTGATCCCTCATATGGATGCAGTGGTTGTAGGTGAGGCCGAACAGGTATGGCCACAGGTAGTGGAAGACCTGGTAAATGACAGTCTGAAGAAAGTCTACCGTGCACCCTTTGCTCCTGCGCTTGAAAATATGCCGCCTCCCCGGTATGACCTGATCGAACGGCAGTTCTCCGTTGCGGTGGTAACTGAAGCAACCCGGGGCTGCAATCACCGCTGCAGCTTTTGCCAGCTGAACATAAATCCCGCACCCTTCCGCACCCGGCCGATTAAAGATGTCATTAACGACCTCACAGCCACTGAAAGGCTTCCCTTCCTTAAACGGAAAATGGCCATGCTCCTGGATAACAATCTTGGTTCGGATATGGATTATGCAAAAGAATTGCTGAAAGAGATCGCCAAAACCGATCTCTGGGCAATAGGCGTCCAGTTCAGTTTCGATTGCCTGCATGATGATGAATTTATCGACCTGCTGGAAAAGGCCCGTTGCGGGATGGCCTTTATAGGGCTGGAATCACTGAACGAGTCGAGCCTGTCCTCGATGCATAAAAAACATAACAGGGTGGAAGAATATAAGGAATTGTTCATGAAGCTAAAGAAAAGAGGGATACTGACTTTCACAGGAATGATGCTGGCCATCGATGCAGATACACCCGAATATTACAACAGCTTGCCCAAAAAACTGGATGAAATTGACCCCAGCTCCATCCTCCTGTCCCTGTCAATACCCATACCCGGAACACCCTTCCACCAAACGGTCAGTGAGGAAGGCAGGATCACAGATACAGACCTCTCTCATTATGAAGGCGACCACCTGGTATTCAGTCCGCTGGGGGTTGACAGGGATGATGTATTTACTGCCTTTCGCAACATCAATAAGTATTTTTATTCCGGGAAAAGCATCCTGAAAAGGTGGTGGAGGTTTATCACCACTGCCAGGTTCAAGGGTTCCATATCTAAACGATTTTTCAGGGGTATGGTTTTATCAGCAGTCATGTTAAAATTATCCGTCTTCCAGCGTCACCATGCCAGGATGAAGGTTTACAACAATCCCTATTACAGCACAGAGGTTGCCTGAGGACCGATGCGGTTCAGGTATTATTTCATATATTGGTCGCATCATTATTGTATCGTGTACAACCAGGGAACAGACATTTGTAGAACCAGGCTGGTATTTATATTTTCATTGATCCTTCTGAACCTGCCAGCATTCGTTGCCGGCCAGAACATAATGGGTTTTGCACCATATTACCGGACATTTTCAGCTGATTTTGATTTTACAAAATATACCCATGTCATTTTTTTTACCCTCTGGCCTGATTCAAGCGGTAATATCATCTGGCCGGAAGGAAATGATTCCACATACATTACTAATAAGTTCGAAACAATTAGAAGCAAAGCCCAACCAGAGGGAATAAAGGTGTTGATCGCTTTTGGAGGAATTGCAGAAGCCGGATCGAAATATTTTTCTCAAATGGCTATGGATTCCGCATCGCTCTATGATTTCACTTCTAATGCCATCGACTTATGTAAGAAATGGGGGGCTGACGGGATTGATATCGATTGGGAATGGGGAGAAAAACTTGATCCCGGTGATGATCTGATAGCCGGATATGAAAATTTAATGACCCGCTTAAGGACAGTTGCAGATCAGGAAAGTCTTCTGCTGACAACTGATGTATCTGCCTCATCATGGTTCGGGGATAACTACCCTGAGAATGGTGTGGATCAGGCACATTTTGTTAATCTTATGTCATACACTTATAATGGATCCTGGTCCTCTACGGCTAATCATCATTCATCTTTAAAGAATACCCGGGATATCGGTCTTGCTTACTGGACAGGTAAAGGAATAGCAAAGTCTAAAATCAACATAGGAGTCCCGTTTTTCGCACAGGAGTATACAGGGGCCACTGATCCGGGACAGGCTTTTTCAGCTGTACAGGCGCTCACATATAATGAGGTAACTGATCATATCTCAGCTGGATTTAGCGTAATTGAAGATAACGAGAACGGGACATACTGCTACTCAGATGCTGTATCATCCATAGTGTTTTATGATAGTCCGGAAAACCTGAAACACAAAATGCACTTTGCCATGGACAATGATTATGCAGGAGTGTTTATCTGGGAAATCGGTCAGGATGACCCGGATCAAAGCTTATCTAACGCCATTTATGATGCTAAAAATGATATTGCAATCTCGACTGCCAGCAATATGATATCGCTGAATAATTATCAAATAAGCTTTAGCCGTGGAAATGGTATTAATATTTCCACTGCTTCTGATCATCCTTTCAAAGTCTCTCTGTTTAATCTTGAAGGCAAAAAACTGGGTGATTACCAGGCCAGCACCCATCTGCTTAGCATCAAAACTAATCACCTGCCCGGTGGAATCTACATTCTTTCTATTGATAATGGCTTGAACATCATAAGATCAAAAGTCCTGGTAGCAAAATAACCAAAATTCCCACCCTCCCCTTCGAAGTAATGTTTCACCTAAGATCTTACATACCTTGTGATTGAAGTGAATTATAAGAATTTGATTACATTTAATTGTTCATCAAAATCAAAATGCCATGAATCCGTCTGACAAGCATAATTTCGGCATGAGGCCTCATTCCTGTTGTCCTTCTCACGATCAAAATTATCCCGGACCGGATGATATGAGCCGCAGAAAATTCATTAAGGTGGCAGGAGGTTCGACTCTGTCTATGGTTGCCCTCTCCGGCCTTTCCTGGTCAGCACTGGCTGGTTCAGGAAACGAAGAATATGCAGGTATTATCCGAAAGACACTGGTTGTAAAACCCATCCTGGTATACAGCACACCGGAATACCAGCATCAATCAAGCTGGAGGTCCTGGGGCGGCATACAAACCGAAAATGATGCACAGGAGGAAACATCCCGGATAAGGGAAGAACTACGCAAACTTCAGTCAAAGGCAGATTTCCCGGTGGAATTCCTTCTGCCTGCACGTGTCAAAAGTGCTGAAGATATAGGCAGGATTGACGATCTCAAATCTGCCGATGTTTTCCTTGTGTATGCTGCCGGTGGATGGATGGATACTTTTGAGGCCCTGCATAAGATGAAGAAGGATATGATCTTCTTTTGCCGGCATAAATCAGGTCCGGTGTATTTATGGTACGAAATAATCAGTCCGCGCTTTCTCAGGCAACATACCGATAAACTGGCTGTAACCGGAGTAGATGAAGATGATGTGGTGATAGACAGCCAGGATGAAATACTCTGGCGCCTGAGGGCTCTGTGCGGTTTGAAAAATACCCTTGATACAGGGATCATCGCAGTTGGCGGTCCGGGTGGATGGGCCCAGCCTGCAGGGGTGGTCCCTGCACTGGTAGAAGAGAAGTTCAGGTTCAGGTATCATACGGTATCCTATGATGAGTTGGGAAAACTGATCACGGATGCCCGAAAAGATAAATCCGCCGTAAATCTTGCTCAAAAAAGAGCGGGGGAGTATCTCGGTGAGAGTGGCATTACATTGGAAACAAAACGTGATTACGTGAATAATTGTTACCTGCTGGAGGATGTTTTTCGCAGGATAATGGCTAATGCAAACTGCCGTGCCATAACCATTAATGGTTGTATGGGCACTATCATGCCTATGGCCGAAACATCTGCCTGCCTGACACTGAGCCTCCTGAATGATGCAGGATACCTCGCTTTCTGCGAATCTGATTTTGTGGTTATCCCGTCCGGAATATTACTGGCAAACATATCAGGAAAACCAGTATTTATGAATGATCCGACCTATCCTCATGACGGGATAATTACCCTGGCACATTGTACTGCTCCCAGGCGAATGGATGGCCTGAATAAAGAGCCTGCCCGGATCATGTCCCATTTCGAATCCGATTATGGCGCAGCTCCCAAAGTGGAAATGCATTCCGGACAAACCATAACCAATATCATTCCTGATTTCCAGGTCAGTAAATACATTGGATTAAAAGGCACGATCGTCGATGCACCTTTTATGGACATCTGCCGCTCGCAGATCGATATCAGTTTTGATGTTGACAGTAAGATCCTGGCTAAACGCATGCCTGGTTTCCACTGGATGACAGGCTATGGGGATTACCTGAAGGAAACAGGCTATGCTCTGAAACGGATCGGGATAGAATGGGAGCAGCTTTAATCTTTAATAATACAGAACCGTCCGGTCATCTATACGGAAAAATATTTCAGAATCAAATAATAACCCTTCATTACTTCAGAAATAATCTATTTTACAATAAAAATACCTGTAAACAGGTATTGTGTAGCTGGATTATGAACATATATATTTGAGCTTAATTCATGTAAATAGTATGGCTCAAAATATACCCGCCCCATTCAGTTGTCAGTATTCACCCAATATCCCGGAAATACTATACCGCTTAAAAATAAGCCTTGCCATCAGTACATACCAGGCCGGAAAGGTAGTGTTTATCAGTGCCCCCAATGAACAAGACCTGGTTCAGCTGCCAAGGAATTTCCCCAAGGCAATGGGAATCGCAATCAAAGACAATAAAATGGCCCTTGCCGTTAAGTAAAAAATTATTGAGTTGGCAAATTCTGAACAGCTTGCACTTACTTATCCTCCCAAACCTGGTGTATATGATGGTTTATATCTTCCGAGAGCCACCTATTATACCGGACAACTGGACCTCCATGACCTGGAATGGGGAAATGATGGTTTATGGGCAGTTAACACACGATTTTCATGCCTGTCGATTATCGATACAAATTACAGTTTCAGGCCGGTATGGAAACCTCATTTTATCAGTTCGCTGACACCTGATGATAAATGCCATCTGAATGGCATGGCTTTTCATCAGGGTAAACCGAAATATGTAACTGCACTGGGACAAACAGACTCTGCCGAAGGCTGGAGAGAAAATAAAATCAAGGGTGGTGTCCTGATGGATGTAGAAAGTAACGAGATCCTAATCCACTCTCTTCCTATGCCGCATTCACCAAGAATATACGATAATGAGCTATACAGTCTGCTGTCCGCAACCGGGGAACTGGTTCGGTTTGACCTGGATAAGGGAGATTATGAAGTGCTGAATAAATTTGACGGCTTTGTAAGGGGAATGGCCAGATATGATGATTACCTGTTTATTGGCCTGTCACGCCTGAGAAAGAAAAGCTCATCGTTCAGCGATCTGCCCATTGCTGAGAAATCTGTTAAATGTGGGATAGTCGTGGTTCATCTACCGTCTGCCAACATTGTGGGACAGATCAATTATCAGTCCAGTGTAGAAGAACTGTACGATGTGAAAGTATTGCCCGGTATGAGAAGGCCCAATGTACTGAGCACCGTGAAGGATGATTTCCGTAAAGCCCTTGTAACGCCCGATGAGACTTACTGGGCAAAAGAAATTAATGAAGCAGAAAAACAAAATAAAAAAATCCACCATAATTAAACAGCAAGTATATGAATACAATTTTACTAAGACAGTATCAGGAGACAAGATCAAAGTATCTCAAGTTCTCCTCGCGATTGAAAAAAAGTAAGAAGACAGGCCAGTTCTTCCGGTATTCAGCCAGAAAACAACACTGGTTGATCAACCGGATCAAGAAGCTCCTGGAAAAACTCAGGTTTTTTGAAAAACAGTTAAAATTCGCTGTAGCAGCAGGAACTCTGTCCCTTGCCATGGGATTAGCCAATCCCATCTTTGCACAGCCAAATTTTATCGAGGCTCCCGGGAAAAATCCTTTCCCCCCACCCGTTGTTTATGGGCAGTCCCCTATTTTTAAGGACCTGGATCTTGACGGAGACCTGGACATTCTTGTCACCCATGGGGGATAACTATATAGTATTTTTCAGAAATACCGGGACTGCCACCGCACTCGCTTTCCAGATGGTTCCAAAGGACCAGAATCCCTATATTTTTCCCGAGGAAGAAGATATAGAAACCTGGAACATTGAAGCAATCGTTGATATTGACGGTGACGGAAATCTGGATATTTTCACTGATGATAGTGGATTTAAGCTCTTCCAGAATACGGGAAGCGCTTCTGAGCCTGTATTTGAAGAAACCGAATCACCTATAGCTTATCTAAATAATCAAGACCTGGCTGATTTCGATGGCGATGGCGATTATGACCTGGTGAAATTTGATAACCAGCAAACATATAACGATGTTACCCAGGAATGGGAATACACACCCCAGGTTGAGGTGTTTATCAATGTTGGAACAGCTCAATCAGCAGATATAGATCGGGATAATCCGGTATATTACACAGTTGATAATTTACCTGAAGATATCAGTTATATCAATGAATCATTTCCCATAAATTATGAAGGGGACGGAGATATTGATTTCCTGGTACAATTCGAGTTTTATGATGAAGTGCTGGATGAATCTTTAGATGAATACCATGTGATTGAAAATACCGGATCGGTTATCAGAACCCCAATTTACAATGATGGGTGAGTCATCAGATCCCTTTACTGACCTGGATATCGGATGGAACGATATTTATCCTGTTGATATTGATGATGACGGTGATTTAGATGCTATTATTACCTACAATTATATAGGATTTAAGCTTTACCGGAATACCGGGATCGGACTGATAATGGATAATTCAATATCTGATTTCCAGGGGGCGGTTCTGGGAATCAGCTATATAAAACCAGGCTTCATTGACTTTGACGGGGATGGTGATATGGATATGTAAACCTATCCATATGAAGAAGAATCCGGTGTATATTACGAAAATACAGGGAATGCTCAGTCTCCCCAGTTTACCCCGCAACAAGAGTATTTCCCCTTCCTTTCTGATCTGACGGAAGAATATTATTTTCCCATGTTCGCGGATCTGGACTCAGATGGTGACCTGGATGCACTTATATACACTTATGATTACTATGGTTATACAGGAATAGTATGTCATTACTACAAAAATAATGGCACAGGGCAGTCACCAGACTATCAGCTGGATGCAGCTGCGGATTTTATGCCCGATCTGGAAGATATGAGCTCCTTCCCCGTATTTGTTGATATTGACAATGATGGTGACCTGGACATGTTCTGGACAAAATACGTAGATGACAATGATGAGGATGGATCAAAGATCATGTTTTACAGGAACACTGGCAGCCAGGATGATATTAGCTTTACTCTTCAGGAAGGAACCGATTATCCCTTTAACCAGGATCTGTTCATCGGAGAGATTTATTATAATCCCCTTGTTTTTGCTGATGTTGACAAGGATGGTGATTACGATCTCTTCTTCAGTGATTATTATGGGAACACAGATGGCGGATCCTCTACTGCTGTAAGTCCGACTATGGAAAAAGGTTCCCTGCAGGTATATCCGAATCCGGCTTCAGAATATTGCAGGCTGCAACTGGATAGCCCTTATGAAGGATTATGCTCCCTTCAACTGATAGACGGAAACGGGAGACCGGTATTGTCCGAAAGATTCCGGAAAGGATCAGGTTTGATGGAACATGAAATGAATATCAGCGGTCTGAAACCCGGATTATACCAGCTTAAAGTGAATGCAGGAGATACTCAGCAAACCTCAAGGCTGATGATCAGGTAATTCAAACTTTAGAGCTAATCAAAAGGGGATCAGTAATAACTGGTCCCTTTTTTTTCGTAAAGCGGTTCTCCCTGAAAAAATAAAAGGTATACCTGAAAAAATTCCGGTTGCTTCTTTATATTCCCGGGAAAATTTAACGCAACCATATACCCTTCTCTATCATCTTTAGTATAATAAAACCTACTGCCATGAAACTTAGCCTACATCTTCTAATTGCAGGATCCTTAATTATACTGCTTAATAACTGTGAAAGTTTTGACAGTTACCCCGCTTCTGGCCTTGACGGAAATTTATTTTCTGAAAACTCCGGTGAAAAATATAAAGACCATGGAGAAAATCCCTTTTTCAAAGTCAGCGAGCAACCGGTATCAACTTTTTCAGTCGACGCCGATGGCGGTTCATACTCAAATATGAGACGATACCTGAACTTTGGACAGGCACCTCCTGAAGCATCGGTCAGGATTGAGGAATACATAAACTACTTCACTTTTGATTATAAGGAGCCTGCCGGAGGAGAAAATGTTTCCCTGGAATCTGAGGTATCTTCATGCCCGTGGAATGCAGATCACTACCTTATCAGGCTTGGCATGAAAGGAATTGCCATTCCCGAAGATGAGCTTCCTAATTCAAATTATGTTTTCCTGATTGATGTATCCGGTTCAATGAATTCACCCGACAAACTGGGTATTTTAAAGGTCGGATTTAAATCCATGGTTGATAAGCTGCGTGACCAGGACAGGGTCGCAATTGTTACCTATGCCGGCCATGTCGGCCTTTTACTTGAATCTACTTATGGAGACCGGAAGGAAGAGATCAAGAACGCCATTGATCTCTTAGGTGCCGGAGGATCAACTGCCGGGGCTGCCGGAATTACCACAGCATACGAAATTGCCGAAGAGAACTTTGTAGTAAATGGGAACAACAGGGTGATACTGGGAACAGACGGCGATTTCAATGTAGGCCTCTCATCTACCGATGAACTGGTGGAACTTATAGAGGAAAAAAGAGAATCAGGAATATATTTAACCGTACTGGGAGTCGGAGGAGGCAATCTTAATGACCACATGATGGAGCAAATAGCCAACAAGGGGAATGGCAATTACGAGTATATAGATAATGCCAAACAAATAAAGAAAGTATTTACCAATGAGATAGCCAAGTTCTACACTGTTGCAAAAGATGCCAAGATCCAGATCACATATGATTCAACTATGGTTGATTCATATCGCTTAATCGGATACGAAAACAGGAGCCTGAACGAAGAGGATTTTGAGAACGACTCAACGGATGCCGGGGAGATAGGTTCCTCACAGACAATTACTGCACTTTATGAGGTAATATTACTGGATGTTACTATGGGCGGAGAATACGCGCACTTTGAATTCAGGTATAAAAAACCGGGTGAAGATCAAAGCCGCTTGCTGACCCATGAGATTAAAATGACTCCAGCAGATATTAATTCCTCTTCAGAGAACATGCAATTTGCTGCAGCAATCACAGGTTTCGGGCTATTAATGAAACGGTCTGAATATAAAGGGAGTGTATCAAAGCAATTGGTCCTGGACCTGGGTGAAAATGCCCTCAGTTTTGATCCTTTCGGATACCGGCAGGAGTTTATAGACCTCGTATCAGGCTGGCATGAATATTAAAGATAAGTTTGTTTTGTGAATACCTGAAAAGCCGGTTCCCAACTAGTAAACTACATTCCCGGTGGCCGGTTCCCATATACAACCGGGTTCGAAATAGTTCCAGGTGAGCCTGGAGATCTTTCGGATGAGACTGAATCCCTCGTTTTCAAATTCCCAGCTCTCATCCTCCTGGTTCTTTGTGATGATACAGAACACATAGTCTCCATGCGGTGCGTTTACCAGGACTACCTCTGATCTGGATTGATTGACGGCGCCCTGTTTGGAGGCTGCCTGAATAGTAGGAGGTATTTGAGA
>CAZILN010000328.1:0-9741 GCA_964540005.1 uncultured Bacteroidaceae bacterium
ATAGTTGAAGGGCTCAAGGCTGCACTGAATTACCAGGATTGGATCCCACAGGCAGCAGATCTTGATAACCGGCACTACATCTATCTAAATTTTGAGGTCAGATTCTGACAGTGTCTGTATGTTCGGGGACTCTGTCGCCTATAGAAAAAATGTACAGTTCACCCCTGATGTTCGGGCCTCAGCAGGTCATTGATTGTTTTTACCGGAGTGAAAGTCTGAATCGGGACTTCCACAAAGACCGTGATCCAGTCCGCCATAGAACCATTCCAGAGACCTGGAAGTTCCAATGCTTTCAGGGTCTTCCCGTCTATTGATTTTTCAGAAATAAAACCGGTTTCCGGATCAGTATATTTGCTCAGATCAAATTTCTCTTCCCTGTAATCCCGTAAGCCACATACCAGGTCTACGGGATTAAAATGAGTGGAAGCCCTGACTATGGCTTCCTGGGTGGGATCATCCCTGTCTGCCTGGGACATCTCAACTATCTGCAGGGATGTATGTCCGGAGCTGTCAAAGACCCAGTACGGACCCCCACCGGGTTCCCCTTCATTTCGGACCATCCCACACACCCTGATTGGCCTGTTCAGAAAGCAAAACAGCTTGTCCTTTACTTCCTCCGTTTCACAATGTGGTAATACCCTCATAGGATCCTGCTTGAGCTCTTCGCTGATGAACATACGAACCCTGGAGATCAGTTCGGGTCCCTGGTCCGCATCCAGTTCCTTCAGGAATCCGAAGATCTTTGATTGAAGGTCCAGTAATATACCTCCCAGGACTTTCTTATATAGATAAGTAACCGGTTTCAGGCTGTCAGGGGCAACATTATCAATGTTTTTTATAAATACCAGGTCAGCATCGATCTCATTCAGGTTTTTAAGCAGGGCACCATGGCCACCCGGACGAAAGATGATCTGTTCTTCGCTGTCCCTGAAGGGATTATTATGAGTATCCACTGCCAGGGTATCGGTTGATGGGTCCTGTGTTGAGAATCCAATATGATACCGTACACCGAACTCTATCTGGTATCTGCCTATAACCGATTCCAACAGGTCTTCAAAAACATCCATAAACTGTTCAGAAACAGTATAATGGAGATAAATATCACCGCTGCCATTACTGGCATAGTTGGCCGCCTCCACCAGGTGCTCCCCAAAGGCAGTCCGGTTACCCTCCTTATATGAATGAAATTTCAGGACAGCCTTGGGCAGCTGTCCATAATCCAATCCCCCCTCAGAAACAAGCAGCCTGATTATCTGTTTTGCCTTCCCTTGCTCCTGCAGCTGACTGAGATCCGGTTGTTGAGTGGAAGAGACCTGTTGCAGATCCGGATAAAAGGGGAATTTCTTCAGATTATCAATAAAACTGATAACTTCCGGGAATTTTTCCCTGAGTATAGCCGGGGAGTCGGTAACATCAGTCCCGGGTTCTCCCAGGAAGGCCAGGAGGTCCTTAAACATCCTTGTAGCAGCACCTGACGCAGGCACAAACTTAACAATGCTCTTACCCCGGCAGTTGTTTTCATAATAGCTGCAGTACCTCTCCAATCCGGCATCGTCCAGCTGAAGAATTCCATTCCCGGTAACAGCCGGGGCAGCAAGCCTGACGAAGGGGAATCCCTTTCTGAAATAATCTACCTGTTTTTCAACCTGTCCGGGTGATATGCCTTTCCGGTTGAATTGTTCAATATCCTCTTCAGTAAACATCTGAATAATTATTGCCTGATGGCAGCTAAGATAAAGATTGCATCCTGTTCTCAGATACTTCTTTGCCTTTTTTTAATGCAGCCAGGTTAATTTCCACTATCTCCTCTCCTTTTCTTGAAAATATCTCCCTGATACCCCGTTCAAAATTCTCAGCAGGTATATCTATAAACGGCATGGCTGCACCCAGCATGACCATATTGGAAGCCTTCCTGGAGCCCAGTTTCCCTGCTATCCGGTCGGCATCGACAATAACATGGTTCCTGATCATGGAAATCTCTTCAAGGATCAGGTCTATGTCAGGGTAATCAGGAATGTTGATCATCGGCCTGGAGTTGGTAAGCAACCAGCCCTCAGGAGAGAGATAAGAAAGGTAACGAAGGGATTCCATAGGTTCCACAGAAATGATCATATCTGCTTTCCCTTCCGGGATCAGATCCGAAGCAATTTCTTTGCTGGATATCCTCAGGCTGGACTGTACTGCACCGCCCCTCTGGCTCATACCGTGTACTTCAGCCTGTTTCAGCAACAGTCCCTTACTGAGGGCGGCCATTCCAATTGAAGCAGCAATGGACAGTATCCCCTGTCCGCCCACTCCTGCAAGAATTATATCGCATTTCATAATAAACAAGTTCAAAAGTTATAAAGTTCCGGGTTCACAAGTTCATGCACTATTTCCGGGGTTTCTTGGTGGCAGTCTGAATGCACTCCCTCTGCGCAATCACTACCGAAACACCCTCATAATTTATTTCCTCCTTAAGTATCCGTACGTTTTCAGAATGATCCTTCCTGTGTGGTCTGAGTACCCTGAGATGTTTCTTCTCCACACCAAGTCCCAGGCAGATCTGTTCCAGTTTCCCTGTGGCTGCCGAAGGTTGTCCGCCTGTCATAGCTGTGGTGTAATTGTCTGATATAATGACCGTTACAGCTGAATTCTCATGTACTGCATCCAGCAGTCCGGTCATCCCGGAATGCGTAAAGGTAGAATCCCCTATCACAGATACGGCAGGCCGTAATCCCGCATCTGCCGCTCCCTTGGACATAGTGACAGATGCCCCCATATCCACACAGGTATAGATAGATTCATAAGGAGGATAGGCACCCAGGGTGTAACACCCTATATCTGAGAAGACCTTTCCTTTCCCGTGTACCTCCATGGCCTCATTCAAAGCGACGAAGAGATCGGCATGACTGCATCCTTTGCATAAGGCAGGAGGCCTGTTTTTGATTATTTCCGGAACCTTGCGGCTGGCAGCCTTCTCAGTTGACAGGGCCCTGGCTACGTGGTCAGGATTCAGTTCTCCTGTCCGGGGCAATGATCCGTCCAGCCTTCCTTTAACCGGTTTTCCGCTCTCAAGGATCCCTGTAAGCATCTCTTCTACAATTGGATAGCCTTCTTCCAGAACGAGGATCTCATCCACCTCCCCCACCAGGGACCTGATATGAACCCTTGGAACAGGGTACTGTGAGATCTTCAGGACCGGGTATGGGACCCTGTGATCTTCAAAATTCTCGATCAGGTAATTATATGCCAGTCCGCAGGCTATAATTCCCAGGGACTTATCACTTCCCGGGATGTACTTGTTAAAAGGACTCTTCTCAGATTCCTTTTCCAGGGGGAGCTGGTTATCAATCAGTGCCCGGTAGCTCTTGCGGGCCATAGCAGGAAGAAGGATGAACTGCAACAATTTATCAGGCAGTACAAGCTCTTTCATATCCTGCAGCCGGGAACGGTATACCCCCGATCGTGAATGGGCAAGCCTGGTTGTGATCCTGATCATAACCGGCACATTGAACCTCTCTGAAAAATCAAAGGCATGGTAAGCCATATCATAAGCTTCCTGTTGATTTGAGGGTTCCATGACAGGTATCAGGGCAAATTTCCCATAATACCTTGAATCCTGCTCATTCTGTGATGAGTGCATAGATGGATCATCAGCAACTGTAATAACCAGGCCGCCATTAACCCCGGTATTAGCTGCATTCATAAAGGGATCAGCAGCTACGTTCAGGCCTACATGTTTCATGCAGCACATAGCCCGTTTGCCCGCATAGCACATACCAAGTGCCGCTTCCATTGCAGTTTTTTCATTGACCGACCATTCACAGTACACACCCCTTTCACGTGCAAGCCGGGATGAACGAACATATTCGGTAATTTCCGTGGAGGGAGTCCCCGGATATGCATAAATGCCTGACATCCCTGCATCCATGGCGCCCTGGGCAACGGCTTCATCACCCAGTAACATCAATGCTTCCATAACAAATTCCTCGTATTTAAGTTGTGTTCAGGATCTGTATAATCCCGGGCACTAAAATTAGAAAAAATGGAAGCTGCCGGTATATAAACGGATATGTTATAATGCAGCTTGTTCATGAATAAATGGTCATTAACAGGCGCCGTCTTTGATGGCGGTTCCTGAATTCACACAGGTATATGCCCTGCCAGGTACCCAGGTTGAGACGGTGGGAACTGACCGGTATGCTGATTTGCTGTCCGAGCAAAGAGGATTTCAGGTGGGCAGGCATATCATAGTTCATGTATTTTAATACATATAATAGACTTGTAGTAATATATTCGAATAAACTGGCAATTAAAGTGAGAATAGTTTTTTAATATCTCCATTTATTTGCCAATGCAACCAATGATAGCATTACTGGAACTTCAACTAATACACCAACCACGGTCACTAATGCTGCTGGTGATTGTAACCCGAAAAGTGCAATTGCCACAGCAACGGCTAATTCAAAAAAATTACTTGCACCAATCATTGCTGAAGGAGAGCAAATTGCATGGGGTAATTTTAATTTTCTGCCACTAAACCACGTGATAATAAAAATGAAATATGTCTGAATGGACAAGGGAACGGCAACAAGTAAAATAATAAGCGGATTATCGGTAATCGTATCTCCCTGAAAAGCAAATAATAAAATCAATGTTAGCAGCAATGCGATTATAGAGATGGGTTTAAATTTGGGTAAAAAAACTTCTTTAAACCAAACCTCACCTTTTCTTCTGATTAAATTCTTGTTTGTAATATACCCTGCAAGCAATGGAACTACTACAAAAATCAGGACACTCGCAACTAAGGTATCATAGGGAACTTGAACATCAGTTATTCCCAGAAGCAAACCCACAATAGGGACAAATGCTACCAAAATAATCAGGTCATTTATCGAAACCTGAACGAGTGTATAATTCGGGTCGCCATCAGTCAGGTAACTCCATACAAACACCATTGCAGTGCAAGGTGCTGCACCCAATAAAATTGCCCCTGCAATATATTCACCTGCCAATTCAGGCGATATATATGCTGCATATATTTTGGTAAAGAATATCCATGCAAAGAATGCCATTGTGAAAGGCTTGATTAGCCAATTAACAACTAATGTTAGTATCAATCCTTTTGGGCGTTTACCAACATTCTTAATGCTTGAAAAATCAATTTGAAGCATCATGGGGTAAATCATAAGCCATACCAGAATAGCGACTGGAATATTAACATTATAGACTTCTAATTTACTTAGGAACTGAACGCTCTCACCTGCAAAATTTCCAATTAAAATACCTGCGCCTATACATAAAGCCACCCAAATTGTCAGGTACTTTTCAAAAAAACCGATTTGTTTCTTTTCCTTGCCCATGACTTATACTTGGGGTTTAATTTGTTCAATATATAGTTTATGAAATCCATCTCTGATTTCATCACGAACACGCAAAAACTCGCTCCAAATAAATTCTTCTGTACCTGTTGCATGAGAAGGGTCATCAAAGCCGATATGCAAGCGGTGCTTGACCTTCCCAAAAAATGCAGGGCACGCCTCGTTTGCTCCGCCACAAACAGTAACCACAAAATCCCATTCATCACCCAGGTACATATCCACTGAATCAGAGGTGTGATGGCTGATGTCTATATCAATTTCTGCCATTGCTTTTACTGCCTTTGCATTTAATTTCCCTGATGCTTCAGTTCCTGCTGAGCATACAACAAGGTTTTTGTCGAATGACTGTAAAAAACCATGAGCCATCTGGCTGCGGCAACTATTGCCTGTACATAAGATTAAAACTTTCATATTGTGGATATTTATAATTTATTCTTTCATAATTTCTTTTCCCATATCAGGAGTTGAAATAAAACCTGTATGCCTGAAATATTCTTCACCATTTTTATTTAAAAGTACTTGTGTTGGAATAGCAGCGATTCCGTAAAGTTTCATCAGGTTTTGGTTTTCAGGTTTCAAAATATTCAGGAATACTACATTTACCTGCGCAGGGTACTTTTTGCGTATATCTTCCATTACACTTTCCATGCGTTTGCATGCTGAACAATTTGTTGCACCAAATTCGAGGAAAGTAATCTCGTAATTGAAACCATTTGTCGAATAGTTATAAAGCGAATCTATTAAAGTGTTCCCTGATTGTGCTACTTCGTGGGACACCTGTTTTTTCATCATAACAGAGAGGGAATTATTCAGACTTTCCCTAAATGCTAAGCCAAAGATTATTAATGTAAAAAAGAAAATGAATACTATCCACAGAATAACTTTCTTAACCATTCTTTATGGCTTTATTTTTTGAAACAAACCCATGAGTTTGGTTTGGAGGATTTCTGAAATTTGTGCTTCATGTTCACCAATTGGTTTAACAGGAATCAAATCAATAACTTCGCTGTTACTTAATCCCGAATTGTAGAACAGATTAATAGCAGCCAATAAAGTCTCCTGTATCGCTTTTCTGCTTTCCAACTCGTTTAATCCCATCTGCACCCCAAGGTGTTGCATTTCTTCCCATTGAAACCAAAAGTAAGTTGGTAACATGGCTGAGACCATTGCATAAGCCTCCAGTTTTGATTCTTCCACTTCGAATGTATTTCCCAATAATGATAGCATTTCAAACAGGGTTTGTTTTTCAGACATAGTATATTCAGAAGAGAAGCAAACAGGATTATAGCCTTCATTGATGTATGAAGTGGCATTGGGAATCATGCGTGCAATATTCCTGGATGATAGTTTTGAGACAATTTTTTCGATGCTGATTTTCGGTGCTAATGAAATCACTTGTGTTGTCTGAGAAACAGTGTCTTTGATTTGTTCCAAGGTCTCCATAATTACAGGAGGGTGCAAGGCAATAAAAACAATTTCCTGTTTTGCTGCCTCCATGCATGAATCAGACGTTTGAATTTTCGGGAACTGTGTTTTGAGTGCATTCAGGACTTCTGGATTGGTATCGCTTACCAATACCGATGAGAAATCTGTTGTCTTGTTTTCCAAGGCTTGTAGAAAAATTTTAGTAATTCTTCCGCCACCAATAAAACCGAGTGATTTTGATTTCATGATTTAAATTATCAGGTTAATAAATGATTTCGGCTTTTATTCCTTCATTAATTTGTAATGGATATCTGAAAAAACACGATGCCCTACCGATTTTGTATGGCATGAGTTACAACTCATTTTAGTGGCTGTATTGTTTACTTTACCTGTGCTACCATGGCATGTTAAACAGTTGTTTGCGGCTTCATCGTTATAAACATTGGTAGTATATGAGTCGGTAGAAATTTCATTGAGTGCTATGACAACTTTTTTTACTACATCACTGGTCATTCTTCTACATCTTTCTTTCCGTTCGTTACTACTGACTTTAAATCCTGAAGTTTTGCACCAATTCGTATTTGATGCATGACACAAGACTGATAGTGAAACACTCTTGACGGGAATATATTCTGAAGAAGCACTTTGCGGGTTGAAAGCAGGCAATGGTTCTTGTTCATACCATCGGAAAACATCGGCTATCATACTATCCCGAACGCCTTTATCAGTTACAAGTAAACCAATGACTGCTGCTGCCCCATTTAGCGTACCGCATATAGAACCATAACCTCCAACGCCTCCATGACCATATTTAAATAAATGAATGGGAAAAGACTTATATGGTTCACCAATTTTTTCACCCAACTGAGAAATAATACTCTTTGCCATTGCATACATACAACTGCCTTCAGGATAATATGTATAAGCCAATTCGGCAGTAAGGTCTGGGTCAAGCGGGGAATATGCCCAGTCATCTTCATCTGGTTTGTAATCCAGTCTGTGAGGCTCGTTATCAAACACAATTTCAGGTTTGAATGCATTTGTTAAGGTCAGAAGTCCTGCTCCACCTCCAACAACAACACCTGCTGCTACTTTCATTGCTTTACGTCTATTCATATCTATTTATTTGGATGAATACCATGATTCACATTGATATTAATTAGTTAGAGGAAATAGTTAAAAATAAACCCTACCAATACAATTCCAATCGCAACTATTCCTACGAAAACAGTTATAAGTTGCCATTTCAGCACTTTCTTCAGAATAATGATTTCAGGAAGTGATAAGGCAATTACAGACATCATAAACGCCAATGCTGTACCCAGTGATACTCCTTTTTCAATTAATACGCTGACAATAGGAATTACTCCAGCAGCATTGGAATACATTGGAATACCCATGAGAATGGCTATGGGAACTCCATACCAATTATCCTTCCCTAAAAGTGAGCCGAGAAAATCTTCGGGAACATAACCATGTGCTCCAGCACCAACAGCAATACCAATAACAATGAAAATCCATATCTTTCCTACGATTTCTTTTACTGATTCATATCCTGCCCGAATACGTTCATGAAAAACAGGTTTAGATTCTATTTCGTTTTGGTGACTGGCTTTAACTTTATATACCCATTCTGCAACATACTTTTCCAAACCAAGTTTACCAATTAACCAACCTGATAAAATAGCAATTGTAAGACCAGTTCCCACATAAATTATAGCAACTTTCCACCCAAAAAGTCCGACCAATAATACCAATGCAACTTCATTAATCATTGGTGCAGCAATCAGAAATGAAAAGGTTACACCTAAAGGAACTCCTGCTTCCACAAACCCAAGAAACAGTGGTATTGCTGAACAAGAACAAAAAGGGGTAATGATACCAAGTAGAGATGCTAAAATATTACCTGTGAATAGTGATTTCCCTTCCAGTATCTTTCTTGTTTTTTCAGGAGTGAAATATGTTCGTAATATGCCAACCCCAAAAATAATGAGTACCAGCAACAGCATTACTTTAGGCACTTCGAAAATAAAGAACCTAATGGCTTCGGTAAGGTGTTTACCAGAAGTCATTCTGAAAATGTTGTCAATAACGAAATCGGCAAAGGGTTGGAGATTTAAGTATAGTATTATCCATAGAGGGAGTAGCATGGCAGGGATTAACCAACCATTCAGGTTTCTATTTAGTAAAATAAGTTTCTGTTTCATTTCTTTATCCATTCCTATTCGTAATAAAACGAACAGTATTACTAAATTTTTTTACAGATAGATTGTAAAAATATAGTACCCTCCCACCACGATAAACAAAACTGCAACTAAGCGTCTGAACCATAGTTCAAAGGTTTTTAACTTATTATATACGCTGCCGATTGACCCCACACTAAAAGCAATGAGCCATGCAAAAATTATCACAGGGATTCCAGTTGCAATGGCAAATATTATGGGTAAGTACAAACCACTTGCACTGCTAATTGTCATTGGCATTAGCATCCCAAAATAGAGTACACCACTGTAAGGGCAAAAAGCCAATGCGAAAACAACACCGAGCAAAAGCACACTCCAAAATCCACTGTTCGATTTGTTTTCCATTTTTTCGGTCAATGAACCAATCCCAAGGATTTTAAGATTTAATACTCCAAGCATGAAAAGACCGATAATTATTAAAAGCGGTCCTAACAGTTTCTCACCCCATTTCTGAAAGAATCCTGCAAACTCGAACTGGCTTGCTCCAAAAAAGAAAAGCAAGCCAATTGTGGTGTATGATATTGCACGTCCCAAAGTATAAATCAAACCATTAACAAATACCTTGCGCTGGCTTACAATATCTTTACTTAAATATCCGATTGCCGTTATGTTGGTTGCCAATGGGCAGGGACTTATGGCTGTCATAAGTCCCAGTATAAAAGCCGTTAATATTGGGAACTGTGAGGTTTCCAGAAAATTTTGTAATACCT
>CAZILN010000329.1:0-14113 GCA_964540005.1 uncultured Bacteroidaceae bacterium
ACCAACATATCTGCTTGATACATCTTACAATTATAAATGGAACCCGATAAGCACTGACTGGGAATATACTGAATGTGAAGTTTATTCATATGACTTCAGTGGAAAACTAATTGAGGGGTATATCTATTCATGGGATACGGATTTTAATGACTGGGTAAATTCTTCTCATACAAAATACATCTATGACTCCAGTGGGAATAGAACAGATATATATAACTATGACTGGGATACTCATATCAATGACTGGGTAAAATCTTCTCATATTACCAATGTTCATGATCCGAATGGGAATCTAACAGAATATTACCGCTATAACTGGGATGCCGCGAAAAATGACTGGGTGAATAACTTTCATTTTACTATGAGCTATAATTCCAATGGGAATCAAACAGATTATTCGGACTATTATTGGGATAGGACTGTTAATGACTGGAAGTATATCACATATAGCAGAAATGAATTTGATATTGATAATAAACTGACTTATACATATACATATAATTGGAATTGTCAGGAACAGGCCTTGTTAATATATTCTTATAGTTCTTTTGTATATAATTCATCTGGAAATATAACAGATCATCAAAGCTATCGTTGGAATACGGAGATGAAAGACTGGATTAATTCTTCCCTGAATACTCATGCTTATGACTCCAATGGAAATGAAACAGAATATTTCTACTATCGATGGGATACACAGATTAACGAATGGGTTAATGTTGCTCATAGCACTTTTTTCTATGATTCCAGTGGAAATCAAGTTGAAGTTTATAACTACTCCTGGGATCCGGTTCTTAATGACTGGGTACATTCTTCATATGCATCATTGATATATAAATCAAATGATGGGGTACATCTTGCAGCACAACCCCTGAAAATTGACTTTGGGACGGCAGTTTCCGGGGATACCATCGGGAAAACGACAGTTACGCTTAGCAGCATTGGTACAGACACACTGATCATCAACAATATCACTATTCCCGATTCAATCTTTCTGCCGGAAGACCTTCCTTCTCTACCTGTTGTGCTTCCACCCGGTCAATCGGAAAGCTTTAATATTTCGTTTTCACCAGGTAGTACCACTGAATATTCGGATATAATTATTATAACCAGCAATGACCAGGAAAATCCTGAAACAACGGTCTCTCTTGAAGGTACCGGCCTTATTTTTTCACCTGAACACGGATTTTTTTACGCTACCGCAGAATCTTCTGAGCAAGGACAGCTGCTTATGATTGATCCCGATTCGGGACAGGGATTTGCTGCGGGACTTTTAGATAAAGCTTACCTGGGAAGCTTAACAACAAATTCTTCCGGGGAACTATTTACTGTCCGGGATAGTCAACTGGTCAGGATTGACCCTTCAGAAGGCTTCGTCGAAGTAATGGCTAAATTTGACCTGGATCAAATAAATGCGTTGGCAATTGACAGTAATGATATACTCTATGTTAGCAGTGGCCAGTATGTCTATTCCGTTAATCTTATCTCTGGACTGACTCAGCAATTATCCGATATAGCTCTTCTTGGCGGTTTAGCAGTAGACCCGCAAAACGATACCCTCTGGGGCCTGTCAGAAACGAATGCATTGTATACCATTGATAAGGAAACCGGCGAAGAAGAATTCAGATGTTTCGCTGGTGGTACTGGCCATTTTATAGATCTGAGTTTTGACCGCACAGGGAATCTGTATAGTATCAGCACCATTACCGGTAATGATTTTGACCTCGTACGCATTGATAAAAATACAGGCACAATAACTATTATCGGGAATATTGATTTTGAAAAAGTCTATGGGCTTGCTTATTACCAGGTTCAGCAAACGACTGTATCAAATGAAGAATTTCCGATTGAGCGTGAAGCCTTAAATATCTATCCAAATCCTTCATCTGACAAGCTTACTGTTCAATTCAAGAATACTCACAGCGTCAGTTATACACTAAATATCTTTGATCTGACGGGTAAAAGGGTGAGATCCATCAATCATATTACTGATGATACATTTCAACTGGAACGTGATGGTCTTACTGACGGTATCTATATTATTGAACTGAGAGGACCGAAAATCCACAGAGGGAAAATTGTTTTTGAATAGGATCCTGCAGAAACCGATTGGATCGATCGATCCGATGAATCGATCCGATCGGTATGCAGCTTTTCATATTTTTAAGCTACCCGCTATTGACATTCTCGCAGACATTTAATACTTTAATATCAAAAATCCGGCTTTCCTCATCCGGCTTAAATTCTAATTATCATGGCAAATCAGAAACTATCAAAGATCATCCGAATTATCAGCAGGATATTTACATCCCTGGTCAGTCTGTGCATCCTGCTGCTGCTGCTCATTACCTTCCTATCGGATAAACCCGAAGGCGGTGGCGACTGGATAGCATTTGCAATCATGTGCCTGGCCGTTCTGCTATTCATTCCGGTCTATGGGCTCCTCCTTAAAAAATTGGGTGAGGGTGCCGCCAAAATAATCCCTTATATCACAGGGGGACTTTTTATTATCCGCCTGTTGATCTTTGCATTTTTTACCCTTTCGGTCATATTTATGTTTGGTGAAATTAAGTCTAATGCAATCTCAGTACTGAATATTTCTGCATCAAAGGGCCAGGTGTCCGAATTGCTGGATTATATTGAAAACGACAATTATTATGACCTGATGTTGCAGATCCAGGACCTGGAATATAACGACCGCCAGATAGACTACGTTCCCCTTGTCGCTAAAAATTTTGAAATGGCAATTATTCATGCGAAGCGATTGGCTTCCAGAGGCGATACCGAGTCGGTTGCATACGGACTGAATGAACGGCTGAGCTATTTCAATACCATGGAGGAAATTAAAGCCAGTATTGACAATTACGCTGAATCACCCTACGAAGAATTCATCTCCGAAGAAGAAATGACCGAACTGCTCATCGGATACGGGGAACTGTGCATGAGCATTGACAGGATCGATAAGGCACAGGGTTTCTTTGACCTGGCTTCCCAACTGGACCCTGAAAACATGGACCTTCTGCTGGCCCAGGCTGACGCTCTCTATAACCAGTACTATCTCCGGGAATCGGTCGAACTGTACAACCGGTATATGAGCATGATGAGAAATGACGGCAAAGACAGACAGATCCCTTCGCGTGTGAGGGAGTTTGTCAGATCTGAACTATACGGTCAGAAACTGCAAACCGATTTGATTGAGTGTTGGATCAACCAGTATCCTGCTGATGATTTTGCAGATCAGGATTACTACCAGGAGGAAGGTATCGACCATGTGGTCATTGACGATAAAGCTTTCGGACCTTTATGGACAGCTGGTGTACGTTCATTCATATACGGATATGAATTGTGGTGGGATGAGAATGATGAGCATCCGGAATATTACGGGCTTTCAGGCTGCTTTGCCCGCCTGTTGGGCAGAAATCCTGTTAGAGACGATCATTCAGCTGTTGAGAAGCTTACCGGAATTAGCTTCCTGTCCAGTGAGGATGAAGATTTCATACATATTAATGGTGACCTCATAGTATGGGCACAAAGGAACCTGATACCCGATCCTGAACTCCGGATTCTCGGGTTCTCCTGCCATACCTTATATGATGCTATGTTAAGGGATCTTCTGAGGGATAAAGCCATGGGGCACTCCTTCCTGACCAGTCTGTTTTCCCCTGAAGAAGACGCCTGGGAATATGAGGAAGAAATGTATGATGAATATTTCTACGGATTCGATTTCCTGTCCAATAAATATCATGAAGCCGCCTATTATAACACAGATGACTACGAAGAGGCATGGACACTGGTGGTTGAGGCCGGTTTCTGGCTGAGACGAATAATAGACGGATCTTACGATGCCTGCTGGAACGCTCTTGCGGATGTTCTTGAGATCTATGATTATAATTTTTACGTATATGGAATGGACAGGGAATGGGAATATTATTATGACGAAGAGTATAATGATGAGGAATATGAAGGCGAAGAGGACTATGACTAAAAAGAAAAAACTCATATGTGCCAGATGCGGAGATGAGGTAGATTCCTATTCATATGGTGATTATTGCTCTTCCTGTGCCGATGATGTATGGGACCGCGGATTTGAGGTGACCACCCAGTGGGCAGAAGAAGTAACCCATAATTCTGCTGAGCAGGAACTTGATACCGATCTGAATGAAAATCCGGAAAAATTTAAGGAAAACATCAGGTTCATACATGTCGATTTTGAAATCATGGACTGGTACTGTAAAAAATGCGATGCTACCCGGCTAAGCGCAGAGCAGCAAAAGAACATGAATACCGACCAGGTCGTCGAGGCTTTGATCCGGCCCTGTTTGGTTTGCAAAGCGGAAGGCTACCTCGGACATTATTTCAAACACTCCTGATACAGGCTCCCTGAAATGCTGTCCGTATGATATTTCCTTTTACCAGACATCACTCAGGTTCTTCAGGGTACAGAATAACCTCGACATAGTTATCCGTATTGAGGTATTTACCGGCAGCGTCCTTAATCATCTCTTCCGACAAGGTCTCAAATAATTCCGGATACCGGTAGATCATGACGGGGTCTTTCTTCAGGTAATAAGCATTATATAATGACCGCATCCAGTATCCGTTCTCTTTCAGGTTGGTTTCATAGCTTCTTTTCTGCTGTTCGCTGACCTTTTGTACATAATCTTCACCCGGACCTACTTTGCGAAGGGTATCCATGACCTGGAATATGTTCAAGATCATTTCCTCCACCCTTTCCGGTGAACAGCCAAAACTGACCGATACCTGGTATTCCTGCCTTGGAAATAATGTCCCTGACGACCCGACACTCACACCATAAGTGCCTCCGAGATCCTCGCGCAGAACCTCCCTGAGTTTGATACGCAGGACGGAAGTCATGGCATTCAGCGTATAGCTGTTTTCACGGCTGTATTCAAATGGCCCGGTAAAATACATACTGACACGGCTTTTTGGTTCAATACCTTTTCGTACTTCCTTCTTAATAACCCCCTGGGGTGGTGTAATACCGGTATCTTTCCAGGTTTCCTTACGATTGATTGAAGGGAGGTTCCCCAGGTAAGTTGTTACCAGGGGCTTTATTTCATCAACTGTAAAACTCCCGACAATAAAGAAGATGAAATCACTGGCATCGGCAAAACGGTCGTTGTAAAATTTAAAGGATTTCTCCATGTTCATTTCATCAAGGAGTTCTTCCGACCATGGCCTGACCCTGGGATGATACTGTGCCATTGTCACCATCAGGGTATCGTAGAATGCCGATTCCGGATCCGCACTGCGGTTCTCTATGAAACCCTTCATTCTTGACTGGTATGAAAGAAACCCGGTACTGTCTATCCTTGACTGGGTCATATAGAGGTAGATCAGCTGGAACATGGTCTCAATATCCTTGTTTGATGAGCTTCCGGTAAAGCCTTCGTCCAGGGTACTTATATAAGGAAAGACAGATACTATCTTATCGCTCAGCTTCTTATCCAGGTCGGTTTTGCCAAATTTCCCCATACCGCTTTCCCTGATTACATCAACTGCCATATCGGCTGAAATATAGTCCTGGTTCGAGGCCAGAGAGGTGCCACCCGGACTAAAAGACTGGAACAATATTTCATCGTTCTTGAAATCGGTCGGTTTGAGCACCAGCTTTACTCCGTTACTCAGGGTCCATTCTGTTACGCCAAGTGTATCAATGTAATTTTCTGATACAATACTGGCCTGTTCCGGGATCTCATCCATCAGGGGCTGGTCAGAAAACCCGTCATCGTAAGCTGTGAGTTCTTTTTCCCCAACCCTGTCAAAAACAGCAAGCAATTCTGATTCTTTCGGGATTTCAGCACTTTCCGGTCCACTCAGGAGTATGACCCGGTTATGTTCGGTGATCCATTTTCCCATCAGCTGGTTGATCTCATCAAGGGAGATCTCAGGTACAAGGTTCATGGCCATCTCATATTCAAATTCTATCCCGGGTATGCATTCTCCTTCAAGGAAGTGCCTTGAATACTCCGAAGCAAAAGAGGACGACTCGGATTTCTCCCTTTCTTCATAAAACTGTTCATACTGCCGGATAATTTTTGTTTTAGCACGTTCCAGCTCAGCACTCGTAAATCCGAATTCCCTGACCCTCTGTGCCTCGGAGAGCAAGGCTTCCAGCCCTTTTTCAATTCCATTTTCCCTTACTGCTGCCTGAAGTGCATATATAGATTTGGTCCTGACAATGTCTCCCCTTCCTCCGTATGAAACCAGGAAGGGAGGTTCGGCCTGGTTCAGCAATTCATACAAACGTTGATTAAACATCCTTGAGAACACCTGTTGCATAAGCAATACTTTGTAATCACCAACCGTTTCAGCTTCAAAGGGATCATTTTTGTAGTAGACCGAGACAATTGTATAGGTGGCTTCCGGGTCAGTGGCAATGGCAAAGAGGGTTTCTTCATGATCAGGAACCTCATAGCTCTTCCTTTCCCTTCTTTCATCTGCGAGTCCGATCTGCGAGAAATGTTCATAGATTTTTTCCTTTATCCGCTTCTCGTCAAAATCCCCCACAGCAATAACAGCCATTAGATCAGGCCGGTACCAGTCACGATAGAAACGTTTTATTACCTGCTGATCAAATGATTCAAGGATCTCCATCTTCCCTATTGGTAACCTGTCGGCATACAATGAGCCCTTGAAAATGACAGGCAGCTGCTTATCCTGCATCCTCATATCTGCCCCCCTGCCCAGGCGCCATTCTTCTATTACCACTCCCCTCTCCTTATCAATCTCCTCCTCTTCGAAACTGATATTATGCGCCCAGTCCTCGAGTATCATGAATCCCTTTTCCATTAGCTCAATACTATCTGTGGGTAATTGCAGCATATAGACCGTCTCATCAAAGCCGGTATAGGCATTGATCTCGGGACCGAATTGCATTCCGATTGATTCCAGGTAACTGACCAGTTCCTGTTTCTCAAAATTCTTGGTCCCGTTAAAGGCCATGTGTTCTGTAAAATGAGCCAGTCCCAGCTGGTCCTCATCCTCGAGGATGGATCCTGCATTCACAACCAGCCACAGTTGTGCCCTGTTTTCAGGTTTTGAATTTTTCCGGATAAAATATTTCAACCCGTTATCAAGTTGCCCTATGGTCACTTTCGGATCTGTTTTCAGCACAGCATCAGGATCAAAACGACCATCCTGTGCCTGTATACAAAAGCCCGTGACAAGAAAAACTAAAATAATTGCGCTTGTTTTCATCTTATAAAGATAACTGAAATTGATAATAAAAGAATTTGTATCTTATCCTTTCAAATCCTTATTGATCATGATCCGTTATTTACTCACTATCCCGGCGATATTTTTACTTACCCTTTCACCCCGGGCCCAGCAAGATTCAGGGATTGTTGTTAATGATGCCATCAGGCCGGATGCGAAAGTCATATCCGGAACAGTTTACCTGGACAGTAAGGGATATTGCAGCTTGTCACCGGAACAGTTTTTTGACAGAAGCAGGCCTGAGCAAAGCAAAATGACCATATCCCTTGATCGTAATGATCTGCACTGTGAGGATGCAGGCGTACAGGTACTATACATCAATGCTACAGATGAAGCAGGAATTACCTCCTACATCCCTGTCAGGGTGACTGTAATGGATACTTTTCCCCCGGTCGTAAGGACGAAAAACAATTCACTCATCCTGGATAATACCGGATCAGTAATTCCTGATCCAAAAATGTTTGACAATGGAAGCTCTGATGCATGCGGTATTAGGACAATCCGTCTCACTCCGGACAGGTTCAGTTGTGAAGACCTGGGTGTCCGCCAGGTTATTATTAATGTAATTGATAATAATGGAAATATAGCATCCGGCCAGGCTGAAGCAACCATCCTGGACAGGATAGCTCCTACAATTAAGGTTCTCGATCTGGAGGCAGAACTGGATGATTTTGGAAACCTCACACTGGGTCCCGGACAGGTGGATGACTTTAGCTATGATGCTTGCGGCCTGGCAAGTTTTCACCTGGAACCTTCAAGATTCAACTGTGGAAATATCGGAGAAAACATGGTCACCCTGACAGTTACAGATAAGCAGGGTAACTCAGCTTCCAGGGAGGCCAGGATAACAATTTCTGATAATATGCCCCCGGAGGTCCGGGTCCGGGATATACTCCTGGAACTTGATGAACACGGCCGGGCAAGTTTATCGGCCGAGGATGTCGATATGGGCAGTACTGATAATTGCGGGATCAGGAGTATCAGGATCAGTCAGACAGAATTTAGCTGCGATCATACAGGGGAGAACAGGGTAATGCTTACTGTCACAGATGTTAACGGAAATACCGCTGAAGAAGAAGCACTTGTCAGGATAGTGGATAAGACAGCTCCAGTTGTGCATCCCGAAGACATCAGCCTTGAGCTTAATTCAGAAGGAGTTGTCGAGATCAGTCCCATGCTGTTCAGGCATATTGCCAGTGATGCATGCGGCATATCAGAGCTGAACCTTGAGAAAACAGTATTCACCTGCTCTGATATGGGACCACAGATGGTCAGACTGAGTGTTACAGATAACAACAGGAACAACAGCACAGAAGCAATTAAAATCACAGTGATCGACAACATTCCACCAGAAGTGAGGGTGAAAAATATTACTATTACCCTTAATAAAGAGGGAAAGACCTTTATTAAGGCTAGCGATATTGATGATGGAAGTACCGACAACTGCAGGATTGAGACCATGACTGTCAGCCGGTCAGAATTTTCTGAAGAGCACCTGGGCGAAAATGAAATTATCTTTATTGTTGGTGATCCGGAAGGCAATCTGAGCAGCGCCAGGGTAATAGTTACTGTTATCAAGGAGTGAACCGGTTTTCCGCACATAAGGATAAGCCCTTATTTAGATTCAATTTATATGATCCTGCTTGCAACCATTGTCCGGAAATCCCGGTCTTATATTCATTCATATACATTATCCGGCATAATATCAAAATTATAATACCGGTCATGACATTTTGGAAACCTTAATCAGCCAATATCGTATTAAGTATGGATATTTTTAAACAGGATTTCAGGATTTTTAAATATGCAGCCGATTTCTTATCTTGTCTCTCCCATTTATCAACGAATATTAACTTCTCAATAATGCATAAATCAACAGGTTTCAACTTGGGAACCTGCCTTCAAAAAACAATAACCAATTAACAAATATTGCCATGAAAAGAATTGCTACTCTCTCGCTAATTGCCAGTTTTTTCAGCTTTTTAAGTATTTCTGCTTTCTCCCAGATGACCGGGAGTTATACCGTTGATCCTGCCGGGGGTTTATTCCCGAATTTTACCACCGTACAGGCAGCAGCAGATTCCCTGTTAAGCCAGGGGGTCAGCGGCGCCGTCACCATTAACATCACCAACGATTACTATGACGAGCAGGTAACGCTTGATGGTACTATACAGGGCACCAGTGCGACCAATACCGTTACTTTTCAGTCATCGAGTGGTGACTCCACCAAGGTTGTGATCAGATATGCCGGAACTTCTGGTTCCAACTGGGTGTTTAAGATCGGGGAAGCGGACTATGTGACGCTTAAACAGATAACCTTCCAGGCAACAGGCGATTCATATACCAGGGTGCTGGATTTCAACAACAGTGCCAGGAATATAAGCATCGAGAATTGTGTATTCTACGGGCACCCCACCACTACTTCCTACTATGACCAATATGCCATTATCTATTCCTACCAGGATTCCCTCAGTGACCTTACCATTAAAAACAATATATTCCATGATGGCAGTACGGGAATATATCTTTACGGGAGGTCATCGTACCTGACACCCGGATTGCAGATCCTTAACAACGAGTTCAGGGATCAGAACGAGAACGGGATCTATCTCAGGTATCAGAATGCCCCCCTTATTAAAGACAACGTTTTTGAAATGAATAAAAATGATGCCAACGGCATATATTTATATGATGTCGAATATGATTACCAGGTATTAAACAATAAAATAAACATGACTTCCTGGGGAGACCATGGAATTTATCTGTATTACTGCAACGGGAACCAGACCCAGAGAGGTTTAATCGCCAATAACTTCATATCCATCCAGGGAACCTCAACTGCCCGGGGTATATATGTTAATTACAGTACCTTCCAGAATTTTTATTATAACACTGTAAATATTACCAGCACTGCCACAGGGACAAATGCCAGTGCATTCTATTCCTATAGCAGTTGTTCGGATCTTGACGTCAGGAACAATATTTTTGCTAATTTCGGCGGAAGTTACGCCTTCTATGCATATACTGCAAGTGCCATTACCAATGCAGACTACAACAACTATTTTACCACAGGAAATTTCATCGCTTACTTTAATTCCAATATCCAGAATATTGACGACATGAGGACTGCCACCGGCATGGATGACAACTCTTTCTCTATTAGTCCCATATTTACTGAAGAATCAGACCTGCATATTACTGCAACCATTCTTGATGGCAGGGGTGCTGACCAGGGCCTGGGCATCACTACTGATATTGACGGTGAAACCAGGACAGATTTTGATATCGGGGCGGATGAGTTTACCGGCACAGGAACTGCTCTGGCCGGCACCTACACCATCGGCAAAACCGGGGCCACTTTTTCCAGTTTCACCAGTGCTATAGACTCGATGATGGATGCAGGTATCTCTTCATCAGTTATCTTCAATGTATTGGATGGGGAATATGTTGAACAATTTCACATATATCCGGTAGCAGGAGCTGACGAAAATAACACAATAACCTTCCAGTCCCAATCAGGAAATCCTGATGAAATGAAGCTGTCATTTACTTCAGGATCCAGCAATGATTATGTTGTCAGCATTGAAGGTGCAGACTATATCACGTTCAAAAACATGACGATCCAGGCTGATGATCCTACCTATGCAACAGTCATCCGGTTCAACGGTAATGCCAGCAACGACAGCATTGTTAACTGTATCCTTAATTCTACCAATACTCCATCCTATACTGCGTCCTATAATATTTACTCCTACCAGGATGCCCTGAAAAATATTGTGATTGCCGGGAATACGCTTTCAGGCGGAAGGTATGGTATATATCTTAATACTGATAATGTTTACATGGCCAAAGGAATTGAAATCCTGGACAATAAGATTTCCGGGAACAATAATTATTATGATCCGTTTGGTATTGACCTGAGGTATCTTGATGCACCGGTGGTCACCGATAATGAGATCGATAATACTGTTAGTAGTGAATTTCATGGTATCCACCTGACCAACTGCTCTAACGCAATCAGGGTTCTCAGGAACAAGATCTATATGACCACTACCTATGCAGGTATAAAATTATATTCCTGTACGGGTGGCTCCACCTCCGGAACAAAGGGTTTAATCGCAAATAATGTTGTTCAGATTGGCGGAACAAGCTATGCCAAGGGGATACATATCTATAATTCAAAATACCAGAACATTTTTTACAATACCGTCAAAATAAGCAGTACCCATTCAAGTTATGGTGTGGCATTTTATAACGAGTATGGATCCAGTACCGGCAATCTTGTCATCAAAAATAATATCTTTTCCAATTTCGGTGGCGGACTTGCCTTCTATTGCAATAACACCACTGGTATTCAAGAATCTAATTATAATGACCTGTATTCTACGGGCAGTTTCCTTGCATCATGGGATGGAGTCAGCTACACCGAACTGGCCGGGTACCAGGCAGCCAGTAACCTTGATACTAATTCTGTCTCAGCCAATCCTTCCTTTGTATCTGAAACGGATCTCCATGCTCAGAGTTCCTTCCTTGACAGTGCAGGCGCCGACCCCGATGTTCTTGTTGCAGAAGATTTCGAAGGAAACACAAGAGATCCGGATTACCCGGATATCGGAGCGTATGAATTTACCTCCACACTGCTGCCCCTGGCAGGAGGCACCTATAACATTGAAGCAGGGGCCACCGCTCCCCATTATGCGAGTTTTACTGCAGCAGTCTCAGACCTTAACAACCGTGGGATTTCCGGCCCGGTGATATTCAATGTTGCGGAGGGCTCGTATGAAGAACAAATCACCCTGCTGGATATCAGCGGTGCTGACGCTACAAATACCATTACTTTCCAATCCGCCACCGGAAATGCTGCAGACGTTGAACTGTCATTTACAGCCACAGTTAATAAACCATGGGTGGTACGATTGCTTGGGACCGATCATATCACATTCAAAGACATGACTTTCTCTGCCAACAACGATGAATATTCAATTATTTTCAGTCTTAACGGAGGATTGCAGGATGTTGCCATTACCAACTGTGAATTGAACGGAGCCTCTGATTATTACCCATATAGCAATGAGAATTCTGTAATCTACGCCAGTGGATCCATCATCGATAACCTGACCGTCTCTGACAATATCATTTCGGGTGGATATGCAGGGGTATGGATCAGCTGTACCAATGATAATCACGGGACCGGGACAGTTATTCAGAACAATACCTTTGATGAGCAGGATGATTATGGTATCTATCTGCAATACCAGGATAACCCGCTGATAGCCAATAACACAATCAAAATGACTGCCAGTTCCTATTATTATGGAATTTACCTGAGCGTCTGTGACGACAAGCTTGTTGTAAAAGGCAACCGGATCACAATGAATAATTCAACCGGGGGCATATACCTGAATGACTGTGATGGGGGGAGTACTTCCAAAAGCGGACTGGTTGCAAATAATTTTATAGACATCGGCGGCACAAGTACAGCATACGGTATTTACATGTATTATTGTGATTACCAGCAGATATATTTCAATACGGTCAGGATTACAAGCACCTCTACCTCTAGCGGAATGGCCTTTTATAATTCTTCCGGAAGTAATAACAAAGTGATTAATAACATATTTGCCAATATCGGTGGAGGATATGCTTATTATAACTACACTCCAACGGCGATTACTACATCTGATTATAATGACCTGTTCATAATTGGAAATTATATTGGTTACTGGAACGGCCAGCGCGAGAATCTTACTGCCTTCACCACAGAAAGCACTATGGATGCCCATTCAATCTCCATCAATCCGAGCTTCGTATCTGCCACTGATATTCATACCACCAGTTCCTATCTTGACAGTGCCGGTACGGACCTTAGTGATTTCGTAGTTGACGATATCGATGGAGAGGACCGGGATCCGAACCTGCCTGATATAGGTGCAGATGAGTTTACAGCCACTACCTTTCCGCTGTCCGGCACCAAAACAATTGCCAAGAGCGGAGGCGATTACGAATCTTTCTCGGCAGCCGTAGACGCGCTTAATAATCTTGGTGTAAATGGTCCGGTTACATTCAATGTGGCCGAAGAAATATACGAAGAACAGTTTGAAATAATTGAAATACCCGGCATCTCAGCTAAAGATACCGTAGTATTCCAGTCGGCAACAGGCGATTCCCTTAAGACAATTCTCAGCTTTGACGCAAAAAACTCTAATGAAGATTACATTGTCAAGTTAAGCGGGGCCGACTATATTACATTTAAGAACCTGTCATTTGCAGCTACCAACAGTTCTTACGCAACTGTCTTTCGAATTAACGGAAGCGTGAACAACCTGAATTTATTGAATAACGTTCTCAGCAGCAGCAATGACGCCTACTCATACGTGGTTTACTCGGCCAGTGAGAACATTACCAATGACCTTCTCATTCAGAACAATTTAATCATAGAAGGGGGGTACGGGATTTACGTGGATGGCAATAACAGTACTCATTCAAAAAATGTGAGGATCATAGGTAATACCCTTGACAACCAGTATTATGAAGGGATTAATTTAGTCGATATTACCGCTCCTGTTGTCAAGGATAATATCATCAGCACCTCTTCGCAGTATTATTACGGATTTGAGGCTATTTATATTAACGATTGTGAGGATGATCTTGAGCTTACAGGCAACAGGATCACACTGAACGATGACGGCACCGGGATTACCCTTTACTATTGTGCCGGTTCCATCATCAGGCCCGGACTGGTGGCAAATAATTTCGTAGGTATCAGCGGGTCTTCCGAAGCTTATGGTATATATATCTACGATTGTGACTACCAGAACATTTATTATAACTCGGTTAATATCTCAAGCACTTACAGTACCGAAAGTTATAAGAG